>JBPCSU010000075.1:0-6614 GCA_051006815.1 Limnohabitans sp. | reverse complement strand
TTTCCACGTAGGCCAACAGGTGGTGCGCAAAGCTCACCGGTTGGGCCACTTGCAAGTGGGTGAAGCCGGGCAGGATGACGTCCACGTTTTGCTCAGCCACTGTCACGAGTGACTTTTGCAGATCGACCAACAGGTCAATGATCAGATCCATCTCGCCGCGCAACCACAGGCGCACGTCGGTGGCCACTTGGTCGTTGCGGCTGCGGCCGGTGTGCAGGCGTTTGCCCGCGTCGCCCACCAGTTGGGTCAGACGGGCTTCGATGTTCAGGTGCACGTCTTCGAGGTCGAGTTGCCATTCGAACTGGCCCGATTCAATTTCGGTCCAAATTTGGGCCATGCCTTTTTGAATGGCGGCGTGGTCGTCTTTGCCGATGATGCCTTGGTGGCTCAACATTTCGGCGTGGGCCAAGCTGCCCGTGATGTCGGCTTGCCACAAGCGCTTGTCAAAGAACACGCTGGCGGTGTAGCGCTTGACCAACTCGCTCATGGGTTCAGAAAACAGCGCCGACCACGCTTGGGATTTTTTATCGAGTTGGTTTGTAGACATAGCGGCTGATTTTATCGGGCTCAGCGGCGCTTGCCCGAAGCCGCTGGTGGACAGGCGCCTGCTAACATTTGCCGCCATTGAATGTCGTCACTTATGTCCTCTACTTCCCCTGTTTCCCTCACCATCGCCACCCGTGAAAGCCGTTTGGCGATGTGGCAAGCTGAACATGTCAAAGCCTTGCTCGAGCAACAAGGCCACGCCGTGACGCTGCTGGGCATGACCACCCAAGGGGACCAAATCTTGGACCGATCCTTGAGCAAAGTGGGCGGCAAAGGCTTGTTTGTGAAAGAACTCGAAGTGGCGCTCGAAGAAGGCCGTGCCAACTTGGCCGTGCACTCACTCAAAGACGTGCCGATGGATTTGCCCGAAGGTTTCGATCTGGCGTGCGTGATGACCCGCGAAGACCCGCGCGATGCGTGGGTATCGTCCACCTACGCGCATCTGAACGACTTGCCACAAGGCGCCGTGGTGGGCACATCCAGCCTGCGCCGTACCGTGTTGTTGCGTGCTTTGCGCCCCGATTTGAAGATTGAACCTTTGCGCGGCAACCTCGACACCCGGTTGCGCAAGCTCGACGAAGGTCAGTACGACGGCATTGTGTTGGCGGCGGCAGGCCTCAAGCGTTTGGGTTTGGGCGCGCGCATTCGCCATATTTTTGAAACCACCGAAATGTTGCCTGCCGCAGGGCAGGGCGCTTTGGGCATTGAAGTGCGCAGCCACCGTGCCGATGTGGCACAAGCGTTGGCCCCTTTGGCCGATGCGGCCACCTGGCTCACGGTGACGGCCGAACGTGCCGTCAGCCGCGCCATGGGCGGCAGCTGCTCGATGCCGTTGGCCGCGCATGCCACTTTGACCGACGGTGTGCTGCATCTGCAAGCCGCGTGGGGCGATCCTGCGGGAGCGCCCGGGTTGGTCCGTGCTGAGGTGAAGCAAGCCCTGAATGCCTCAGACCCTGCCTCGCGCGCAGCTGCCAACCAACTGGGGGAATCGGTGGCGGCCCAATTGCGCGCACAAGGCGCGCACTGAACTGGGCGGCACGCGATGCGCGTCGTCATCACCCGACCTATAGGCGATGCGCCCGCGTGGGTCGATGCCCTGCAAATGGCCGGGTACAGCCCGCTTGCATGGCCTTTGATTGACGTGGGTCCAGCAGCCAATCCCGAACCCTTGGCACAGGCCTGGGCGCGTTGGCCTGAGTGGCAGGCGGTGATGTTTGTCAGTGCGCAGGCGGTGCGTTATTTTTTTGCCAACCGCACCTGGGCAGCAGGCCCACGTTGCTGGGCCACCGGGCCGGGTACCCACAAAGCCTTGCGTGACGCGGGTGTGCCCGAGGCCTGCATCGACAGCCCCAGTGCAGATGCCGCACAGTTTGATTCGGAAGCCTTGTGGCGCCGTGTGGGCGGGCAGGTGGTCGCTGGCCAGCGCGTGCTGATCGTGCGCGGCAACGATGTGGGGGACACGACCGGGGCGCCCGAAGGACTCCCCTTGACCGGCACGGGGCGTGATTGGTTGGCCCAGCAGATTCAAGCAGCGGGCGCCTCTGCCCATTTTGTGGTGGCCTACGAACGTCGCCGCCCGAACTGGACGCCTGCGCAACTGGCGTTGGCCCGTCAAGCCGCGCAAGACGGCAGCGTGTGGTGTTTCAGCAGCTCGCAAGCGATTCGGTATTTGGCCCAAGCCTTGCCCGCGCAAAGCTGGGCTCAAGCGCGTTGCATCGCCACCCACGCCCGCATTGCAGAGGCGGCGCAGACCCTGGGTTTTGGAGAGGTGCATCTGGCCCGCCCCAGTGTGGGCGACGTGCTGCGCTCATTAGAATCGCTGGCATGAAGCCAGAGCACGTCGAACCCTCTCACACCCCTTCCTCCGTCGTCATGATTCCGACGGCCAGCAACAAATGGCTGATGCGCGGCGTTGCTGCCTTGGCCGTGATCGGGGCAGTTGGCTCTGGCCTGATGTGGGCCAAGCTCTCGGGCATCCAAGAGCAACTGGCGCGCCAAAGCGCCGACACCGGCAGCCAAGCCGTGGAAGCCCGTGTCACGTCGAAACAAGCAGAAGAGTTGGCGCGCGAAACCGCCGCGCGTTTGGCAGTCACCGATGCCAAGCTCAGCGAGGTGTCGTTGCAGCGCAGCCAGCTCGAAGAGTTGATGCAAAGCCTGTCGCGCTCACGTGACGAAAACTTGGTGGTCGATATTGAGTCAGCCATTCGCTTGGCGCAACAACAAGCGCAGCTCACCGGCAGCGTGCAGCCCTTGCTGGCAGCGCTGAATTCAGCCGAGCAGCGTTTGACCAAAGTGGCGCAACCGCGCTTGGCGCCGGTGCTGCGCGCGGTGACGCGCGACATTGAACGCATCAAAGCCACGGCGGTGGCTGACACGCCTGCGTTGCTGTTCAAACTGGATGAGCTGGTGCGCGCGGTGGATGCCTTGCCACTGTTGAATGCCGTGGGCAAAGCAGCACCAGACGTGCCTGCACCTGTCGCGCCCACCACCAGTTGGGCCAAAGCCATCAGCATGAGTTGGTGGGAGAAAGTGCTGTCCGACATTTGGGACGATGCCAAAGGCTTGATCCGTGTGAGCCGTATCGACCGTCCTGAGGCCACGTTGCTGGCCCCTGACCAAAGCTTCTTTGTGCGCGAGAACTTGAAGCTGCGTTTGCTGAATGCGCGCTTAGGGTTGCTGGCGCGTCACTTCGATGCGGTGCAATCGGACATGAAGCAAGCCACGGACGACTTGAACCGTTACTTCGACCTGCAAACCCGTCAAGGCCAAACCACCTTGGCGTTGGCGCGCGAGGTGTTGGGCCAGGCCAAACACATTGAGATCCCTCGGGTCGACGACACCTTGGCGGCCCTCACCACAGCTGCAGCGGGGCGTTGAGATGAAAGCCGCGCTCTGGTTGGTGGGCTTGTTTGGTGTGGCGGTGGCATCGGCCTTGTTGGCCGGCGGCAACCAAAGCACGGTGACGGTGTTTTGGGCCCCACACCGCATTGATGTGTCTTTGAATTTGGCGCTGCTGGTGCTGCTGGTCTTTTTTGTGGTGCTGCATTTGGCATGGCGTGCGTTGTCGGCTTTGTTTGAATTGCCGCACCAAGCGCGCCGCTGGCGCTTGCAACAAAAAGAACGCGCCATGCACGCGGCTGTGTTAGACGCCTTGGCGCAGCTGTGGAGCGGCCGCTATGTGCGCGCTGTGAAGTCGGCAGAAAAAGCTTTGGCCTTAGAGGAATTGCTTGCTTCGGTGCGCACTGCGGATGACCCTGCCCCGCGTCACGCACATCAACTGCGTGCGGTGTCGCATTTGGTGGCGGCCGAAAGTGCCCATGCCTTGCGCGACCGCGAAGCCCGCGTGACCCATTTGCAATCGGTGTTGGCGTAGAACCCTGATGCGGCCGACGACTCCATGGCGGAAGAAACCATGGAGTCCGCTTACTTGGCGGCTGCCCGTTGGGCCATGAGCGACCGTGATGCGCCCGAAGCCCTGCGCTGGTTAGACGGCTTGCGCCATGGCCCTGCACGCCGCATGTTGGCATTGCGCATGCGCCTGAAAGCCGCGCGTTTGAACCGTCAACACCTGTCTGCACTGGAGACCGCGCGCTTGCTGGCCAAGCACGGCGCGTTCTCTGCTGATGCGGCCCAAAGCGTGTTGCGTGAGTTGGCCGTGGCCAGTTTGAACGATGCCCACGACGCCACACAGTTGCAGCGCGCGTGGGATGCGCTGGAAGCCTCTGAGCGCAACCAGCCTGAAGTGGTGTTGCATGCTGCACAGCGCATGTTGCAACTCAGCGGAGAGGCGACAGCTGTGATGCCTTGGCTCACACCGTTGTGGAACCGCATGGTGCAGCAACCCGACAGCTGCACGCCCGCCATTCGCGAACGCGTGGCCCAAATGCTGGCGCGTGCGTTGCTGATGTTGCCCACCGATCCCGATTGGTTGGCCAGCATCGACCGCGCCCGTCAAACCTACCCCCGTTGGGTGGAGTTGCAGTACTTGGCGGGCATGGTGTGCTGGCACCACGCCTTGTGGGGCAAGGCTCAGCAAATGCTAGAGCAAGCTGCGCCGCAGCTTAAAAACGCCGACATGCAGCGCCAAGCTTGGCGCACCTTGGCGCAATTAGCCGAACAGAAAGACGAAACGGCACGTGCCCAGGTGTGCTGGAAACGTGCCGCCGAGGTGGTGGCTTAATACATCCCACTCACCCATAAAAAAGGCCTAGATTGCTCTAGGCCTTTTTCTTTTGGGACCCATCACCCCTTGCAGGGTGGGTGTGGTTTACAGATCCTTGCGGGTCTCGACCAACACCAAAGGACCTTCATCCAAGATCACCAGCGGTGGACGCTCCCGCGGCACATGCACAGGCTTGGGCTCGGCTGCAATCGCGGCTTGCACGGCGGCCACACGCTCAGGGTTGGAGTTGACCCACTCCAAACCGCTGTGGTGCGCCACGGCTTGCATGTCGGCCACAGGCAAGGTGAACGTTTGGATGCGTGGCATGCCTGGGCGTGCCGTGGCTTCGGCCGCAGGGGCTTCGTGGTGTTCGGCGTCACGGGGTGCATGACGCGGGGCACGCTCAGCACGTTCACCACGTGGCTCGCGAGGTTCACGCGGCTGGCGTGGTTGACGCGGTTCGTGGGCTTCTTGTGCTGCTGGCTCGTGCGAGGTGTGCTCAGGCGCTGTGTGTCCTGTGTCAGCAGAAGCGCCGTGGTCGGCTTGTTCTGTAGCACCTTCTTCACGGGGGGCGCGGTCGCCACGTTCACGGCGGTCGCGGCCATAGCGGTCACGTGAACGGCGTTCACGACGCTCGCCTGAGTTCTCGTCCGTTTGTGGGGCTTGGCCTTCTTGTGCTGCGGCGTCGAGTGGCAACCCCTCGGTGCTGCCGTTCTCGTCTGCACGTGGGGCGCGCTCACGGCGACCTTCGTTGCGTTCACCGCGTGGGCCACGCTCGCGACGGCCTTGGCCTTCCGCACGTGGCTCGCCGGCGTTGTTGCCTTCTTCACGGGCGATGCGTTCGTTGCGAGCTTTGGCGCGGGCCTCGGCTTGGGCTTCAGGGGAGGCGTTGGCGTCGAGTGCCGCTTGACCTTCGGCATTGCGGCCGTTCTGGCCTTCACCACGTCCGCCGCGGTTGCGGTCTTGGCGTGGGCCGCGGCCTTCGCCACGGTTGCCTTCGTTGCGCTCACCCCGTTCGGCGCGTTCACCGCGTGCGGGACGCTCAGCGCGTTCGCCACCTTCGGCATTGCGCTCGGTACGCTCTGCACGGTCACCGCCGCGGCTGTTGCGTCCACCACGACCACCACGGCCATTGGCGTTGCGACCATCGCGGCGCTCGTCTTTGCGGTCACCGGTTTTCTTGTCGCCGACGGCAGGTTTGGCTTTCTCGTCGGCATCGCTGCTGAACAAGCTGGTGATCCAACCCCACAGGCCTTTTTTCGCTGCTGGCGCTTTGGCTGCTTTGTGGCCTTTGGCGTGTGCAGGGGCTTTGGCAGGCGCTGCTGGCTTGGGCAGATGCGCCGGTGCGGGTGCGTCAGGCAACACGCCTTTGATGACGGGCGTTTGCTTGTTGGTGGGCTCTTGTGAGCGACGTGTCACGGCTGTGGGGTCTTCGAACTCCTCGGCCATTTTGTAGCTGGCTTCCACACGGTCGAGGCGTGGGTCGTCGTGCTTCAAACGCTCCAACTTGTAGTTGGGAGTTTCCAAGGTTTTGTTGGGCACGAGCAAGACGCTCAAGCGTTGTTGAATTTCGATCTTGGCGATCTCGGTGCGCTTTTCGTTCAACAAGAACGAGGCCACTTCCACCGGCACTTGGGCGTGCACGGCGGCGGTGTTTTCTTTCATTGCCTCTTCTTGGATGATGCGCAATATTTGCAGGGCCGAGCTCTCTGTGTCACGCACATGGCCCGAGCCACCGCAGCGTGGGCAAGGAATGGAAGCACCTTCCGACAGCGCAGGGCGCAGGCGTTGGCGGCTCATTTCCATCAAGCCGAATTTGCTGATGGTGCCGAACTGCACGCGGGCACGGTCTTGGCGCAAGGCGTCGCGCAAGCGGTTTTCCACGTCACGGCGGTTGCGGCTTTCG
>JBPCSU010000074.1:0-2703 GCA_051006815.1 Limnohabitans sp. | reverse complement strand
CCTGCCCGCTCGAACCCACCACCGTGGTCGACCTCACGCCGATGGACGGCGGCGGCGACCCCGAAGTGATCCGACAAGGCCGTGGCTCGCTGAGCACTTTGGGCCTGTGAGCGGCCGCGCGATTAATCCCAAAGTGTTGAATGCGACAATGACGCCGTGAATTTTCCTGCCCTGATCCAAGACATTCTGATTTTTGGCCTGCCTGTGGTGTTTGCCATCACCTTGCACGAGGCCGCCCACGGCTATGTGGCGCGCCTGCGCGGCGACAACACGGCGTGGATGATGGGCCGCGTCACGCTCAACCCCATGCCGCACATCGACCCGATGGGCACCTTACTCCTGCCGGTGTTGCTGTACCTGGCCACGGGCGGCAACTTTTTGTTTGGCTATGCGCGTCCCGTGCCCGTGAACTTTGGGAATTTGTACAAGCCGAAGCGCGACATGATTTGGGTGGCCTTGGCCGGCCCCGCCATCAACTTTGTGCAAGCCTTTGTGTGGGCCTTTGCCATGTACGCCCTGATTGCCGCTGGGGTGGAAGAACGCTATTTCATTGAAGTCTGCAAAGCCGGCGTCAAAGTGAATGCGGTGATGTTTGCGTTCAATTTATTTCCCTTGCCACCACTCGATGGGGGTCGCATCTTGGTCGGTTTGTTGCCTTGGAAACAAGCCGTGTGGTTGTCGCGTGTCGAGCCCTATGGCTTTTACATCGTGATGGCTTTGGTGGTGATGAAAGTGGTCGACACCTTGTGGATGGCGCCCCTCATCACAGTGACCGTTGAGTTGCTGAGCCTCTTGCTCAGTCCGTTTGCATTTTTACTGAAGCCTTCGCTATGAAAGAACGCGTTCTCTCCGGCATGCGCCCCACGGGTGCTTTGCATTTGGGCCACTACCACGGTGCCTTGAAAAACTGGGTACGTCTGCAGTCCGAGATGGATTGCTTTTACTTCGTTGCCGACTGGCACGCCCTGACCACCCACTACGAAAACCGCGAGGTGATTGAGAAGAACGTGTACGAGATGGTGATCGATTGGCTCGCCGCGGGCCTCGACCCCAACCAGTGCACGATCTTCTTGCAAAGCCGCATACCTGAACATGCCGAGTTGTTCACCCTCCTGGCCATGGGCACCCCACTGGGCTGGTTGGAGCGCGTGCCCACCTACAAAGACCAACAAGAAAAACTCAAAGACAAAGACTTGTCGACCTATGGTTTCTTGGGCTACCCGCTGCTGCAAGCCGCTGACATCTTGATCTACAAAGCCAAGCACGTGCCGGTGGGCGAAGACCAAGCCAGCCACGTGGAGTTGACGCGCGAGGCCGCGCGCCGCTTCAACCATTTGTATGGCCGCGAGACCCACGCCGAAGAAAAAATTCAAGCCTCGCTGGCCAAGCTACCCAAAGACAGCGTCAAGCGCTTTGAGAAGTCGCGCAAAACCTACCAAGAAACGGGCGATGCCAAAGCCATGGAAGGGGCACTGGGCTACATCGCCACAGCGCCTGAATTGGATGTGCAGGACCGCGAACGCTTGGGCGGCTACTTCAAAGGCACAGGCAAGGTCATCTTGCCCGAGCCACAAGCCTTGCTGACCGAAGCCAGCAAATTGCCGGGGCTGGATGGCGCCAAGATGAGCAAGAGCTACAACAACTCGATTGCCATTCGCGAAGACCGCGCCACGATTG
The DNA here is from genome assembly GCA_051006815.1 of Limnohabitans sp. GTDB lineage: Bacteria > Pseudomonadota > Gammaproteobacteria > Burkholderiales > Burkholderiaceae_C > Limnohabitans. The sequence goes on along the minus strand of JBPCSU010000074.1, from coordinate 1,026 downwards.
AGCACAAGGTCAAGCGCATGCCCACCGACCCCGCACGCCAAAAACGCACCGATGCAGGCGACCCTGACAAATGTCCTGTTTGGCAGTTCCACCTGGTCTACAGCGACGCGGGTCAGCGCCAATGGGTGGCCCAGGGGTGCAAAACTGCAGGCATCGGCTGCTTGGAATGCAAGCAACCCATCATCGAAGCCATCTTGCGCGAACAGCAACCCATGCTTGAACGTGCCGAGCCCTACATCAGCAACCCCAAGATCGTCCGTGAGATCGTTGATGCCGGGACCGAAAAAGCCCGCGCCACAGCTCGGGAAACCATGCAGGATGTGCGCGCGGCAATGGGGCTAAACTACTAATATTGATACAGGAGTAAGAAAAATGAGTATGTACATCATTGACGACCATCCCTTGGTACGCCAAGCCATGGCCATGTTGTTGCGTCGCATGCGCCCTGCGTCAAAGGTGGTGGAACTCGAGAAATTCAGCGAAGTTCAAGCCGCGATCATCAAAAACGGTGAGCCTGAATTGTTCGTACTCGACTTGTTGTTGCCTGGCGTCAAGGGCACCACGGCGGTCAAAGACCTCAAAACCATGTACGCCAACGTGCCTTTGGCCGTGATTTCGGCCATGCCTTCAGGCGAAGCAGAAGAAACCTGTATCGAAGCCGGCGCCGACATCTACATCGAAAAATCAGCGGCAGCCAACGAAATTTCTGCCGCCATTCAAGGCCTGTTTGCCGCCGAGCACGGCGAGGACGAACCCACGGCCACGCCGGGTGAAACCAAGCTGTCGAAGCGTCAAAAACAACTCATCGTCATGTTGGACCGTGGCTTGAGCAACCGCGACATCGCGGCCGAGCTGGACATCAGCGAACACACGGTGAAGGTTCACCTGTGGCGTTTGTTCCGCCGCTTGGATGTGAAGAGCCGCACCCAAACGCTGCACTTCGCACGCATGAACGGCTTGCTGTAATCAGCGCGTGCTGCTCGCCAAGGCAGCACGCATGGCCTGTGTGGCCACGTCTTCCAGCCA
>JBPCSU010000073.1:0-11234 GCA_051006815.1 Limnohabitans sp. | reverse complement strand
TGCGAAGTCAAATCGATTCGCTACCGTCCTGACTGGCACAAGTACATGTACGGCGTGTTCGTGGTGAACTTCATCGTCTTGGCTTACTTGGGTGTGCAACCCCCGTCACCGATCGGTGAGCGTGTGTCGCAACTGGGCACCTTGTTCTATTTCGGCTTCTTCTTGTTGATGCCGATTTGGAGCCGCATCGGTGACACCAAGCCAGTGCCTGACCGCGTCACTTTCACGCCTCACTGAGATTCACGGAGAACACAACCATGAAAAAAATCATTCTCAGCTTGGCATTGGCCCTCGGTGTGGTCGCCGGCGCGCAAGCGTCGGGTGGCGACACGGTCGCGTGGGACAAAGCGCCTAACAAAATCAACGACATGGCAGCCTTGCAAAACGGTGCCAAGCTCTTTGTCAACCATTGCTTGAACTGCCACTCGGCTGCATTCATGCGCTACAACCGATTGAAAGACATCGGGTTGACCGAGCAACAGATCAAGGACAACTTGTTGTTCACCACCGAAAAAGTGGGTGACACCATGAAGGCCAACATCGATGCCAAGCAAGCCAAAGAGTGGTTTGGCGCGACGCCGCCTGACCTGACTGTGATTGCACGTTCACGTGCAGGCCACAACGGCACCGGTGCAGACTACCTCTACACCTACATGCGCACGTTCTACCGTGACGAAACCAAAGCCACGGGTTGGAACAACTTGGTGTTCCCGAACGTGGGCATGCCGCACGTGTTGTGGGAATTGCAAGGTGAGCGCCGTGCGGTGTTTGAATCGCATGACGGCCAACCTGTTTTCAAAGGCTGGGAACAAATCACCCCTGGTAAGTTGTCGGCTGAAGAGTACGACCAAGCCATGGGCGACCTCGTCGGTTACTTGCAATGGATGGCTGAGCCTGCACAAACCACACGCACACGCATTGGTGTTTGGGTCTTGTTGTTCTTGGCTGGTTTCATGTTCATTGCTTGGCGCTTGAATGCTTCCTTCTGGAAAGACATCAAGTAACTTGGCGCATATTCGACTGCAAGCTTTCGGGCTTGAGTCACCTCACGGAGTGACAGGCTCGCCTGCCACTCTTTTTGATTTTTAGGAGCTGCCCATCATGATGGTGCTTTATTCGGGAACCACGTGTCCCTTTTCTCATCGTTGCCGTTTTGTCTTGTTTGAAAAAGGCATGGACTTTGAAATCCGTGATGTTGACCTTTACAACAAGCCTGAAGACATCAGCGTGATGAACCCCTACGGCCAAGTGCCTATCTTGGTGGAGCGCGATCTCATCTTGTATGAGTCAAACATCATCAACGAATACATCGACGAGCGCTTCCCACATCCCCAGTTGATGCCTGGCGACCCTGTCGAGCGCGCACGCGTGCGTTTGTTCTTGTTGAACTTCGAAAAAGAATTGTTCACGCACGTTTCCACTTTGGAATCACGCGTGAGCAAAGCCAACGACAAAGCCTTGGAAAAAGCACGTTCGCACATCCGCGATCGCTTGACCCAGTTGGCCCCCGTGTTCTTGAAAAACAAGTACATGTTGGGTGAAAACTTCTCCATGCTCGACGTGGCCATTGCCCCGTTGTTGTGGCGTTTGGATCACTACGGCATCGACTTGTCGAAGAATGCAGCCCCTTTGTTGAAGTACGCCGAGCGCATCTTCTCGCGCCCTGCCTACATCGAAGCGTTGACGCCTTCTGAGAAAGTCATGCGCAAGTAATTCGTATGCTGAACGCTCCAGACGCTGCTTCTACTCGTCCCTACCTGCTGCGTGCTTTGCACGAGTGGTGTACCGACCAAGGCTACACACCGTATGTAGCGGTCTTGGTCGACGAGACGGTGCAAGTACCTCTGGAGTACGTGAAAAACGGCGAGATCGTTTTGAACGTCAGCTACGACGCCACTGCGGGGATGACGCTGGGCAATGAGTTCATTGAATTCAAAGCGCGTTTCGGTGGCGTGCCACGCGAAATCATTGTTCCTGTGAATCGGGTGATGGCCATCTACGCACGTGAAAACGGACAAGGCATGTCGTTCCCGATGAGTGCATCGCCCGCATCGGGAGTGGCGCCCATGCCAGTTCCTGCGCGTCCTGTGTTGAGTGCGGTGGAGACGTCGTCTGCTGCAACTGCGTCGGATGATGAGCCACCCACACCCACGCCTCCTGCAGGACGGCCAACGCTGACGCGCATCAAATAAGCACAAAAACTCAGTTAGAATACTGCCTGCGCCGCTTTAGCTCAGTTGGTAGAGCACCCGCCTTGTAAGCGGTAGGTCGTCAGTTCGAATCCGACAAGCGGCACCATCTAAAACCCGTTATGCCTTTGGCCTAGCGGGTTTTTCTTTTAGCGATTCGCAGTCACTTTCACGCGAATGGTTTGCACATCCCAACCCTGGGTGCGCAGATGTGCGCACAGGGCCGGCAGGCTTTGGCGCAGTTTGGCGGCCACCGCACTGTTGGGAACCAGCAAGCACCACGTGTCGCCTTCCACGCCGCCCGATTGGATGAGGTTGCGCAGTGACACCGGTAGCAACGGCGCAATGGCTTTGAGTCGGTTCTGCGTATCTCGGGCCAGGGCCGACAGATGGGCCAACGTGGGGGCGGCATCCACCACTTGCTCTACCGTTTGTGACCGACCGCGCACCTTGGTACTGGATTTTGGTGGCGCGTTGTAGCCCAGCGCGCGGTAAGCCGCAAGCGTGTCTGGATGGGGCGTGGAACGTGTGGCCATGGCGCAATTATCCGACGTCAGCCGGTTAAAATCACTAGCTTCTATCCAGCCTTTTACAAAGGATTTTGTGCCCCTTGTTTTTTGATGAAACAAGGACGCGCAGTGCTCGCATGGCTCTTAATTTTTTGACACAACTTTTTGGTAGCCGCAATGAGCGACTACTCAAGCAATATCGCAAAACCGTCGCACAGATCAATGCGTTAGAACCTTCCTTAGAGAAGCTCTCCGATGATGAACTTCGTGCGAAAACTGAGGTTTTCAAAGCACGCCTGTCGCAAGGCGAAACCTTGGATGCGTTGTTGCCCGAGGCCTATGCCGTGGTGCGCGAAGCATCCAAGCGTGTCATGAAGATGCGCCACTTTGATGTGCAGTTGTTGGGCGGCATCGCCTTGCACCAAGGCAAGATTGCTGAGATGCGTACAGGCGAAGGTAAAACCCTGACCGCCACTTTGCCGGTGTACCTGAATGCATTGACAGGCCAGGGTGTGCACGTGGTCACGGTGAACGACTACCTGGCCAGCCGCGATGCGCAGTGGATGGCGCGCTTGTACAACTGGTTGGGTTTGTCGGTGGGCATCAACTTGCCACAAATGCCACGTGAAGAAAAACAAGCCGCTTACCGTGCTGACATTACCTACGGCACCAACTACGAATACGGCTTCGATTACTTGCGCGACAACATGGTCTATGAAGCTGCCGACCGGGTGCAGCGCAAACTGAATTACGCCATCGTGGACGAGGTGGATTCGATCCTGATCGACGAGGCACGTACACCGCTCATCATCAGCGGCCAAGCCGAAGACCACACGGCCCAGTACGTGGCGATCAACCGCATCGTGCCCTTGCTGACGCGCCAAATTGGTGAAGAAGATCCACGCACGGGTGAAGGCATCATCACCCCCGGTGACTTCACGGTGGACGAAAAGTCGCACCAAGTGTTCATGACCGAGCAGGGGCATGAAAACGCAGAGCGCATCCTGACTGCGAATGGGTTGCTGCCAGAAGGCGCGTCGTTGTACGACCCCGCCAACATCAGCTTGATGCATCACCTGTATGCGGCTTTGCGTGCCAACCATTTGTATCACCGCGATCAGCACTACGTGGTGCAAAACGGTGAGATCACCATCGTGGACGAATTCACAGGACGTTTGATGTCCGGTCGCCGTTGGAGCGACGGTTTGCACCAAGCGGTGGAAGCCAAAGAAGGCGTGGAGATTCAAGCCGAGAACCAAACGCTGGCATCCATCACGTTTCAAAACTACTTCCGCTTGTACAAAAAACTCGGCGGCATGACGGGCACAGCCGACACCGAAGCCTATGAGTTTCAAGAAATTTACGGTCTTGAAACGGTGGTCATTCCGCCCAATCGCGTCAGCCGCCGTGACGACCAGTTGGACCGTGTTTACAAAACCACGGCCGAAAAATACAAAGCAGCCATCGATGACATTCGCGAATGCTACGAACGCGGTCAACCTGTCTTGGTGGGGACCACTTCGATTGAAAACTCTGAGCTGATTGCCCAGATGTTGGAGAGCGCCAAGTTGCCGCACCAAGTGCTGAACGCCAAGCTACACGCGCGTGAAGCAGACATCATTGCGCAAGCCGGACGCGCCAAGATGATCACCATCGCGACCAACATGGCTGGCCGTGGCACAGACATTGTGTTGGGCGGCAACGTTGAAAAAGCCATTGCCGAGGTCGAAGCCAATGAGGCCTTGGATCCGGCCGAGAAGCAAAAACAAATCGACGCGCTGCGCGTGCAGTGGACCAAGGACCACGAGTATGTGAAGTCGCTGGGCGGTTTGCGCATCATCGCCACCGAGCGCCACGAGTCGCGCCGCATTGACAACCAATTACGTGGTCGTTCGGGTCGCCAGGGCGATCCTGGTTCGTCTCGTTTTTATCTGAGCTTGGATGATTCACTCATGCGCATTTTTGCGGGTGAGCGCGTCAAGGCCATCATGCACCGCCTGAAGATGCCCGAAGGTGAGGCCATCGAGGCTGGCATCGTCACGCGCAGCATTGAAAGTGCGCAACGCAAAGTTGAAGCGCGCAACTTTGACATTCGCAAGCAGTTGCTGGAGTACGACGATGTGTCCAACGACCAACGTCGTGTGATTTACCAGCAACGCAACGACATCTTGGATGCCACGGATTTGACGGCCCAAATTGCCAGCTTGCGCGAAGGCAGCTTCGCCGATTTGGTGCGTCACTACGTGCCAGAAGAATCCGTGGAAGAGCAATGGGACATCGCTGGCTTGCAACGTGCGTTGTTGCAAGAGTGGTTGATTGAGCTGCCTTTGCAAGAGACGGTGCAACACGCGTCGGCCATCACCGACGAAGAAATCTTGCAACAAGTGATTGATGCCGCACATGCCGCTTTCCAAGCCAAGTTGGACCGCGTGGGCATTGAGCAATTCACCCCCTTCATGCGTGTGGTGTTGCTGCAAAACATCGACAGTCATTGGCGCGAGCACTTGGCTGCGCTGGACTACTTGCGCCAAGGCATTCACTTGCGCGGGTATGCACAAAAGCAGCCCAAACAAGAATACAAGCGCGAGGCATTTGAGTTGTTCGGTCAGTTGTTGGATTTGGTCAAAAACGAAGTCACCCGTGTGTTGATGACTGTGAAGATTGAATCGAACGAACAGATCGAAGAGGCAGCGAGCGCTATGGAAGACCGTGCAGAAAATCTGCACAACGTGACCTACAGCGCGCCTGATGAGTCAGGCCAGGCGGTCAGCACGGTGGATGCGCAAACGGTTGCCCCCACCATGCCCCCTGTGGGACGCAACGAACCTTGCCCTTGTGGCAGCGGTAAAAAATTCAAGTTTTGTCACGGCAAGTTGGCCTAAGTTTTATGTCCGTTCATCTGAATCCCCCCAACCCTGCAGACTTGCACGCCATTCCTGGCGTGCGCATTGGTGTCACGCAAGCCGGTATTCGCAAAGCCGATCGCAAAGATTTGACGGTGGTGCTGATTGACGAAGGCGCTTCGGTGAGTGGTGTGTTCACCCAAAACCGTTTTTGTGCAGCCCCTGTGCAAGTGTGTCGCGAGCATTTGAATGCCGGGCAAGGCATTCGTGCCATGGTGGTCAACACCGGCAATGCCAATGCAGGCACGGGTGAAGAGGGCTTGAAGCGCGCGCGCGAAACTTGCGTGGCTTTGGCGCAAGCCTTGAACATTCACCCCAACCAGGTGTTGCCGTTTTCCACGGGCGTAATCATGGAGCCCTTGCCACATGACCGCATCATGGCCGGTTTGCCAGCGGCCATTGCGGCAGCGGGGCACGCTGGCTCAGCGCAGCAATGGGCAGATGCCGCTGAAGGCATCATGACCACCGACACCGTGCCCAAAGCGGCTAGCACGCAAGTGCAGATTGCCGGAGCGTCCGTCAGCGTCACGGGCATCAGCAAAGGTGCCGGCATGATTCGCCCGAACATGGCCACCATGTTGGGTTATGTGGCCACCGACGCGTGCGTGGCCCCTGTGTTGATGAAAGAGTTGTCGTTGGCGCTGGCCGAAGGCTCTTTCAACCGCATCACCGTCGATGGTGACACCTCGACCAACGACTCCTTTGTGGTGATTGCTACCAACAAAGCCCAACACGCGCCGATCACCAGTTTGCAAAGTGCAGAAGGCCAAGCGTTGTTGCAGGCCATGTTGACGGTGGCGCGCCAATTGGCACAAGCCATCGTGCGCGACGGTGAAGGTGCGACCAAGTTCATCACCATCCGCGTCGAAGAGGGGCATGACAGTGCCGAGTGCCGTCAAGTGGCGTATGCCATCGCCCACTCACCGTTGGTGAAAACGGCCTTCTTTGCCAGCGACCCCAACTTGGGACGCATCTTGGCGGCTGTGGGTTATGCGGGCATCACCGATCTGGATCAAACCGGCATCGATTTGTATTTGGACGATGTGCATGTGGCCATCCATGGCGGTCGTCATCCCGACTACCGCGAAGAAGATGGGCAACGTGTGATGCAGCAATCCGAAATCACGGTACGCGTGGTGTTGGGTCGCGGCAAGGCCAGTGACACCGTGTGGACCTGCGACTTGAGTCACGACTACGTCAGCATCAACGCTGACTACCGCAGCTGATGACCGACGCGATTCACCCCCTCGAACGCTTGGTGCAACGCGCTGAGGCGTTGATGGCGCGCATCGAGCTGGTGTTGCCTCAGCCTTTGAGTGAGCCCGATTGGACAGCCAGTGTGGCGTTTCGCTATCGCAAACGTCAAACAGGACGAGGTGGCCTCGAGCCCGTTCGCCATGTGGCCCAGTTGGTCTTGTCGGATTTGCAAGAGATCGATGGTCAAAAAGAAAAAATCCAACGCAACACCGAGCAGTTTGTCAAAGGCCTGCCGGCCAACAACGTGCTGCTCACGGGCGCGCGTGGCACGGGTAAGTCGTCACTCATCAAGGCTTGTTTGAGTGCATACAGCCCACAAGGCTTGCGTTTGATCGAGGTCGACAAAGACGACCTGACCGATTTGCCCGACATCATTGAACTGGTGTCTGAGCGTCCTGAAAAATTCATGATCTTCTGTGATGACTTGAGTTTTGAAGATGGCGAGCCAGGCTACAAAGCACTCAAGTCCATCTTGGATGGCTCCATCGCGGCCGCCACGCCGAATGTGTTGATCTACGCTACCAGCAACCGTCGTCACCTGTTGCCGGAGTACATGAAAGAAAACCTCACCTACACACACACCGACGATGGCGAAGTACATCCGGGCGAGGGGGTGGAAGAAAAAATTTCTTTGTCAGAGCGTTTCGGTTTGTGGGTGAGCTTTTATCCTTTCAGCCAAGACGAGTACCTGACCATCGCCGCACAGTGGTTGTCGTCCTTTGGCGTCACCCCGGCTGCGATTGAGGCGGCCAAGCCAGAAGCCTTGGTGTGGGCCTTGGAGCGTGGTTCACGCAGTGGTCGTGTGGCCTACCAGTTTGCGCGCGATTACGCGGGCAAGCATGCGGCTTAAAGAGACCGAGGCGTCATGACCGAAGCGCTGGTTCGCGTGGTGGATGCGGACCAACCGCGTTCTGCTGACCGAGGCTTGGTGCAAGTCGCCGTTGGCGTGTTGCTGCGTGAAGACGGTGCGTTTTTACTGACGAGCCGACCGGAAGGCAAGGTCTACGCGGGCTATTGGGAATTTCCTGGCGGCAAATTAGAAGCTGGTGAAACCGTCGCGCAAGCCTTGCGCCGCGAGCTGCAAGAAGAAATTGGACTCACGATTGAGAACTGCGAATTGTGGAAAACGGAGCGCATTGATTACCCCCATGCCTTGGTGCAATTGAACTTTTGCAAAGTCACCCAATGGTCGGGCACTTTGCAAATGTTGGAGTCTCAATCGTTTGCGTGGCAGCAATTGCCTGTGGCTGTGCAACCCGTGTTGCCAGGCACGGTGCCGGTGTTGGCGTGGTTGGCGCAAGAGCGCGGCTTCATGGGCGAGACCCACGCGTCCACCTGACGCGCTCGTTGTCTTTACTGCAGAGGTGTGTTTTCGAAGTCGGCGTCGTCTTGCGGCGTTTGATCCGGCAGACGATGTTCTTCGTTGGCCCACGCACCTAGATCGATGTTGCGACAGCGTTCACCGCAAAAGGGACGAAACAGGTTGGCGGGTTCATAACGACTTGGGCCACCGCATTGGGGGCACACCACGATGCGAACCTCCGTGCTTCGCATGGCTTAAACGCAGAGAGCCATTTCAAAAGGCACGTCGTCAGTGCTGTGCTGCAAACGCCCATCGCCGTCTTGGCGCATCATGCGCACCCAAATCATCAAACGGTTGCCGCTGATTTCGGGGATGACGCCCAACGCAGGGTCAATCGCCACACGCATGAGTTGGAACTTGCCTTGCGCCAACGATTGCTGAAACTGCCCGCCCATCGCCAACATGCGTTGGGTGGTGCCTGTGTCACGCATGAGCGAGAGCAGCAGATTCATCGAGTCTTTCATCGGCTGAAACACTTCGAACCACCGCAAGATGTCGGCGCGGCGTACCTCTGGGCTTTGTTGTTGCCAAGCGTGGTACGCGGGCAAGTCAAAGCAGCAGGTGCCGCCCGGAATCGCCACGCGGTTGCGCAGCGCAGAGAGCCATTCGTTTTCGGTGATGGTTTGACCAATCTTGCCCACCGTGCTGTTGAGGCCCCCGTAGCAATGTTCAATTTGGTCCAGCAACTGTTGCAGCGCTGTTTCGGAAACCGAAGGGTTGCCACGCAGCGAGGTGAACTGCTGTTTGTGACGTTCCAAGTCTTTCAGCACATCCGATTTCAAATCGGTGCGGCCACCGGCTTCGACCAACTCAAACAAAGTGGTGAGCGCAAAGTGGTTGTCGACGGGATGATCGCGTGACGTGAGCTCTTCAAAACGCTGGAACAAATGCTCCAAACGCAGGTAAGTGCGCACACGTTCATTGAAGGGATGTTCGTACAGAATCACGCGAAAAAACGAGTCAAAAGTTGGACTTTAGTAAGTGGCGTGATCATACCCTTTCAGAAGAGGGGTTTTTGTCCTCTAAAGCCAGGGGGAAAGAGGCAAAGCATCCACGTGTTGACGCAACCCATCTGTGGAAATGCCATCGTTGTAAATTACCCAATCGGCGGCCTTCAAACGCGTGGATCGCGTGGCCTGCGCTGCGATGATGGCGGTCACCGTGTCGCGCGTCAGCTGGCTACGCGTCATGACCCGTTGAATTTGCGTTTCTGCCAAGCAATCAACCACCAACACGCGGTCAACTTGGGTGCGCCAGCGTCCCGATTCAACCAGCAGCGGCACGTCAAACACCAGCACGCGTGCGCCGGCTGCCGTGGCGAGGCCAACTTGTCGCTGTGTTTCTTGTGCCACCAAGGGATGAATGATGGCTTCGAGCGTTTGCTTGGCCGTTGCATGGGCAAACACATGGGCGCGCATGCGTTCGCGATCAAGGCCGCCATGGGCATCGACAAAGTCGGGGCCAAAGGTGCGCGCAATGGCAGGCATGGCGGCACCTTGCGGGGCGGTCACGCTGCGTGCGATGGCATCGGCGTCAATCACGGTGGCGCCACGGTCTTGGAGCATGTGCCCGACCGTGCTTTTGCCGCTGCCGATGCCGCCGGTTAAACCCAAGCGAAGTGGGGAAGGAGGGGCCGTCATGGGGTCAAGTCTATGCAAAAAATCATCCACCCATCCAAAGCGTGGCAGGGGTGCCTAGAACCGCCACAGCCATTCCCGCTGTGGCGAGAAATGGACCAAACGGAATGTGTCCGTCTGCGTTGAGTCGGTGCGTCCACTTCAAATACAAGCCCACCATGGCCCCACTCAAACTGGCGAACATGACGAGGGGAATCAAGGCCACGGGGCCGACCCACGCCCCCAGCGCTGCCAGCAATTTGAAGTCCCCGGCGCCCATGCCTTGTTTGCCTGTGAAGCGTTCAAACAAGGTGGCCACACTCCATAGGGAGGCATAGCCCACTGCGGCGCCGACGATCGATTGCGTGGGCGAGACGGGAAGCCACGCGCATGCCGCGGCCAGCAGCCCTGTCCACAGCAAAGCTTGTGTGAGGTCGTCGGGCAGCAAGGTGGTTTGCCAATCAATGACGGACAACGCAAGCAGGAGTGTGGCGAACACGGCCCAACTGAGCCCGCTGGGGGTAAAGCCCCAATGCCAAGCGCAGGCCAGCCATGTAAGAGCAGTGGTGAGTTCGATGATCGGATACAGACGGCCAATCGGGTGTCGGCAATAGGCGCAGCGCCCTTTCAGCCCCAGATAACTCAAGACGGGGACGAGGTGCCAGATTTTCAAAGGTGTTTGGCAGTGCGGGCAATGAGAGGCGGGCCCGCACAAGTCATAACGTGGCATTTCAGCGTCTGTGACGGACTCGCGCAGAACCATGTGGGGCAGGCGATGGATCACGACGTTGACAAAGCTGCCAACCAGCAAGCCCAGAAAAAATGCCAATCCCAAAAGCAAGGGCGCTGTCATACCACTTGCCCGAGTTGAAAAATTGGAAGATACAACGCCATCACCAAGCCGCCAATCAAGAGCCCCAACACCACCATGATGAAAGGTTCTAAGAGTGTAGACAGTCGGGCGACAGTGCGGTCCACCTCGGCTTCAAAGTGTTCAGCGGTTTTGCTCAGCATGTGGTCGAGTGCGCCAGACTCTTCGCCGATCGTGCACATCTGAATCACCATGGGCGGAAACAAATCCACGTTGCTGGCTAGCGCTTGAGACAACGAAATGCCTCGTAGGAGTTGGGCTTGCATGGCGCCGGTGGCTGTGTCAAACACCCTGTTTCCCGTCACGCCATGCAGCGACTCCAGGGCTTCGGTCAGCGGAATGCCAGCACCCAACAAGGTGGACAAGGTGCGTGTCCAGCGAGCGGTGCAGGTGTGGCGGGTGAGCGGGCCTGCCACTGGCAGCCGAAGCCAGTGGCGGTGGATGTGCTGCTGCCACTGGGGGTGTCGCCGATAAAGGCGTTTTGCGAGCCAGCCTGTGGCCAACCCCATCACGATCACAAATACGC
>JBPCSU010000072.1:0-3077 GCA_051006815.1 Limnohabitans sp. | reverse complement strand
CCCGGTGAGCCCCCTGCACGCGTGGTCATCAATTCGCGCACAGGCACGGTGGTCATCAACCGTTCGGTGCGCGTCACGGCTGCTGCGGTGTCGCACGGCACGATCTCAGTGGCCATCACGGCCACCAACGAAGTGTCTCAACCCAATATGTTGGCCGGTGGACAAACCACCGAAGTGCAAAACGCCGACATCAAAGTGGCGGAACCCAACAAGCCCATGTTCTTGTTCCAACCCGGCGTGGAGCTGCGTCAAATTGTGGATGCGGTCAACCAAGTGGGTGCTACGCCTTCGGCGCTGATCGCCATTCTTGAAGCTTTGAAAAGCTCGGGCAGCTTGCGCGCCGAGTTGGTCATCATCTAAGCGAGTACGGATATGAATAGCCCCGTCGACACTTCAGCCGCCCGGTCCTACACGGACTTTTCGGGCCTGGGCGAGTTGCGTGGCAAAGCGCAGAAAGACCAAAACAGCGCGCTGAAAGAATCTGCTCAGCAATTTGAAGGCCTGTTCATTCAAATGATGTTGAAGTCCATGCGTGAGGCCAATGCGCCCATGAAGGACGAAGACAACCAATCACATGCGTTGGAAACCTTCGAGGGTATGTTTGACAAAGAAGTGTCTTTGCAAATGTCCAAACGCGGTGCGTTGGGTGTGGCCGACTACATGGAACGTGCTGTGAAGCAACAAACGTCGGCGCCATTAAGCACCGAAGCCATGCTCAATGCGCGTGGCAAAGCCATGGCGTTGGACCCCAAACAAGTGCCTTTGCCTTTGCCCACGGCGGCCGAGTTGAGCAAAGGCATGGCCTTAGAAAAAAATCTGCCACTCAAGAGCTTGCAAGAGTACAAGGCGCCTTTCTCAGGAGGCCGTAAATGAGTGACATGCTTGGTATCAGCAGTGGTGCGATTGGCGCTTACCAACGTGCGTTGAGCACGGTCAGTAACAACATTGCCAACGTCAACACCGAAGGCTATTCACGCCAAGACGTGGTATTGGCCGACTCTGCGCCCAAAAAATTAGCCAGCATGTACGTCGGTACCGGCGTCATGCTGCAAACCATCAAACGCCAATACGACGCGTTTGCTGAATCGAATTTGCGCAGCAGCACCAGCGACCTGTCAAGCCAAAAACCGATGGTGGACTACGCCAAGCGTGTGATGGACATCATGGGCGACAAGAGCATTGGTTTGAGCTCGGCGTTGGACACCTTCTTTGCAGCAGCGGGTTCGCTGTCTGCCGACCCCGCTTCGAGCGTGTTGCGTACCAGCTTCATGCGCAGCGCCGATGGCGTGGCGTCTCGCTTCGGTGAGTTGTCGTCGCAGATGGATTTGATTTCGACAGAAACTCGCCAAGGTTTGGAAAGCGCCGCCGCACGTGTCAACACCTTGACCAGCCAGCTTGCCTTGATCAACCAAAACTTGACCAAAGCCCCCACGTTGGAGAGTCAACCGGCTGAGCTGTTGGACCGCCGAGATTTGACCCTGCGTCAGCTTTCTGATTTGGTTCGTACCAAGGTCACGTTCTCGACCAACGGCACCGTCACCGTGAGCTTGGGCACCACCATGACCCAAGGCCTGGTGGTGGATGGCAACAAGTCACGTCCTATCGGTATCAACAATGCCGTCAAAGACAAAGTGGAATTGGTGTTGGACCCCTACGGCAACACCGAATCGCTCTCGAGCGTCAGCGGTGGCTTGATTGGTGGTTATCAAAACTTCATCACGCAAGTGCTGGAGCCTTCGCAAAAAAACATGAGTGCCTTGGCACGCACGTTTGCCACCGAAACCAATGCGATTCAAAAGAACGGTATCGACGGTTACGGGCAAATGGGCCAAGACCTGTTTCAGTTTGACCCCGCTGCAACTTCGGATGCGGCAGGCATTCGCCTGGCTTTGAACGACGGCATGCGTGTGGCCACGGCTGCACAGTTCCGCGTGAGCGAAGGCAACACCAACGTCACCACCACACGTGCGAGTGTCAAATACACAGGTCAAACCCCGGCCACGGCGCTGAGCAACAGCCAGTTGGTGAACAACCCCAACGCGTCTGCCGCTGTCACCTTCAAGGTGGATGGTGCGCGCGTGTACACACCTGTCACATCGCTGTCGGCCGGTGTCAAGGCGACGTTCTATTTAGATCAAGCCGAACCCGGCCAGCATTTGCAAGTGATGACCCGTGATGGCCGTCAACTGCTGGGCCACGCCCTGACGGAAACTGAAAAGTACCAACTCTTCACGCCTGAAAACGGCTTTGCGGCAGACGCCAATTACAGCGATGCGTACCTGAACCAATCGGGCGACAAAGCCTACCGTGGCTTGGACCTGTTCTACGGTGCCAAAGCCACGGTGTTGTACGCACAAAACTACGATGTGTACGGCGCGGCTGCGCCTTCTATTCCGCTGCCTGCTTCTATGGAGACAGCGCGCATTTCATCGGCTAACTTCAAGATTGCACAAGATGCGGTCACGGTGAATGGTGTCTCGTTGGCGGAGTTCAATGGCGCCACCACTACGGCCATTTCAATTGCGGACGTGAAGGTTGGAAGCACGCCCACCACTTTTAATTTCCAAGCTTTGGTAGGCGGGCAAGTGGTGACGGCGTCTGTGCCAACCAGTGCGACAGGCAGCTTGACTGCATTGGCTGCGTCGTTGAATACCAGCTTGTCTTCTAGTGGCTTGGTTGCCACGATCATGCCCAATGGGACTGATTTGGAAATCGCTGATTCCAAGGGGCGTGACATCAGTGGGGTTGTGTTGAAGCCTGCTTCCACAACTGCTGGAGCGTCAGTCGGCGCGATTCATGTCAATTCAGCCGCTGTTCAAGTGACCAATTGGATCAACGGCGTTTCGCAAGCAAACGTAGTCAACCCCCGTTTCGGCGAGGGGCTCAATCCTGGATTCACGCAATTCAACGCCACAGTGGGTGGTGTGAAGTTTAATTTGGATGTTCATGCGGCCACCGATTTGCGAACTCTGGCCGGGTATTTGCAATCAGCTTTCCGAACTCAAGATGGGGGTTCTGATATTTCAGTGGTGGTCGATGGCACCAACCTGAAAATCACCGATGTACGTGGACGCGCA
>JBPCSU010000071.1:0-10356 GCA_051006815.1 Limnohabitans sp. | reverse complement strand
AACGTGCTTGAGCCCCGTTTGCTGAATTGAGGATGATGTTCGAGATGGCTTCAATGTTGTTTCTAAAGCGCTCAGGCAAGCGCACCACGGCCGCAAAACGACGTTCGCCTTCAAAGACCTCCGAGGCCACTTTGCCGCCAATCGCAGTTTCGATCATGTCGTTGACATCTGAGACGTTGAGTCCCATGCGCGCAATGGCTTGACGGTCAATGTCAATTTGTAGATATTGCTGACCCGAAATCCGTTCCACACGCAAATCCTGTGCCCCTTGAATGGTTTGCGCCACTTTGGCAATTTGATTGGCCACACGTCTCAATTCATCTAAGTCATCACCAAATATCTTCACAGCGATGTCAGAGCGAACGCCTGTGACCATCTCATCGACACGGTCGGAGATGGGTTGCGCCATCACGATTTGCACACCGGGCAAGACCTTGAGTTTTTCGCTGATGGCTTGGGTAATGTCTGTTTGATCCCAGCCGGAGGGCCACTCACTGCGTGGTTTCAGACTCACGATGGGTGTGGATTCGTTCACACTCTGCGGGTCAGCAGGGGATTCGCCACGACCCACACTGGAGATGGCTGATTTCACGCCTGGCACCGTCATGACCAACTTCATGGCCTGCATTTCCATCTTGATGGACTCGTTCAGCGAAATATTAGGCACACGGTTGATGCCAGGCACCACAGAGCCTTCTTTCATTTCAGGAATAAAGGCTGTGCCAAGGAACGGAAGAACCAAAACGGCCAGCACAAAAGAGGCCAACGAAACTTGCACCGTGCGTTTTTGGTGAGACATCGCCATGTCCAACAATTTCAAATAGCGCGATTTCAAGGCTTTGATGAGCGCCGTGTCGTGGTCACCAGTCCCCTCTGGGGGCTTGAGCAAGTAGGACGATAGAACGGGTGACAACGTCATCGACAACACCAACGACACCGCAAGGGCAATGGCGATGGTGTAGGCGAGTGGGGCAAACATCTTGCCTTCCATGCCCTGCAAAGTCATCAAGGGCAAGAACACCAAAATGATGATGCCGACCCCAAAAATCACAGGCGTAGCCACTTCGGTGACAGCATTCAAAATGCCGCGCACTTTACTTTCGCCCAGCTCTGCGGCGCGGCCTAATCGGGCATAAGCGTTCTCAACCACCACGACCGAACCGTCGACCATCAAGCCAATCGCAATCGCCAAACCGCCCAAGGACATCAAGTTGGCGGAGATACCCAACTTGTTCATGGCCATGAAGGTCAGCAAAGGTGTGAGCACCAAAGTGGCCACCACAATGACGGAGGAGCGTACGTCACCCAAAAATAAAAACAACACGATGACCACCAACACCACGCCTTCGATCAGCACTTTGGTCACTGTCCATAGTGCCGCATCAACCAGTTCAGATCGGTCGTAATACGGAACCACCTTGAGGTCACCGGGCAACATGCCTCGGTCGTTGATTTCTTTGACGCGCGCTTTGATACGACTGACGACTTCTTTGGCATTGCCACCCGTAATCATCATCACAATGCCACCCACGGCTTCGGTCTGTCCGTTTTTGATCACAGCGCCTTGACGCACATCATGGCCTAAGGTGATTTCTGCCACATCGCGCATGTACACCGGTGTGCCATTGATTTCCTTCAGCACGATCTGACCTAAATCGTTGAGACCATTCACCAATCCAACGCCTCGAATCAGATATTGCTCAGCAGCTTGGGGTAAAACGCCACCGCCAGAGTTGGCGTTGTTACGATAAACAGCTTGATACACATCGGACAACCCCAGTTTGTAATGACGCAGGCGTTCGGGGTTGACGAGCACGTGGTATTGCTTGACGTAGCCGCCTTGAGAGTTGATTTCAGCCACGCCAGGAATAGAACGAAGCAAAGGGCGCAGCACCCAGTCTTGAACCACACGACGGTGGGTGAGCTCTTCTTCATTGAGCTCTCTGTTGCCATCCGTGGCATGCTCCAAGGTGTATTGATAAACCTCGCCCAAACCTGACGATACAGGGCCAAGCACAGGCGTGATACCTGTAGGCAACCGGGTGCTGACTTCCATTAAGCGTTCCATCACCAACTGGCGTGCGAAATACACATTGGTAGCGTCTGTGAAAACCAAGGTGATGAGAGACAAACCCGGTTTATTGAGTGAGCGCAGTTCCGTTAACCCAGGCAACCCCGTCATGGCTACCTCAATCGGTACTGTGGCAAAACGCTCGACCTCTTCGGGTGACCGGCCAGGTGCTTCGGTGGCGATTTGAACTTGGACGTTGGTGACGTCGGGAAAGGCATCCACCGACAGTTTGGTGGCGGCATGAAGACCAAAAAACAGCAATGCCATGGCGATGACGGCCACCACCAAGCGCTGCTTGAGCGCTGCGCGAACAAGCGACTCCAGCATGACTTAGCCTCCGCTTTCCATGTCTTTGAGGTTGCGATGGTTGTTCAAATGAAACGCGCCGTTTGAAACGATGCGCATGCCCGGTTTCAATCCCTCCAGCACCACGCGTTGGCCGTTTTGCTCGGGTGCCAAGCGAACAGGAATCAGACGGAAATAGTTGTTGGCTTCTGCAACGAACACATGGTCTGATTCTTCCTCGCGAACCACTGCGGTGATGGGCACCACCACGCGCTGAATGGGAGCAGATTCGATCAGCATAGACGCAAGCATGGAGGGTTTGAGAAGTCCCCCTTTGTTGTCTAGCTCGGTGCGAACCAACACCGTGCGCGTATCAGGGTTGACTGTTTGCCCTACATAGATGAGTTTGCCAACCATTTTTTCGTTGCCCAACGCAGGAACTTCGATACTGACTGATTGCCCCACCTTCACTTGACTGACTTGCTGTTCAGGCACTTGTGCCACGGCCCAAACGCGACTGAGGTCTGCCACGGTGAACATGACGTCAGAGGGCTGAACCACTTGGCCTGCCGCAATTTTTCGATCAACGACAACACCTTTGATGGTGGCGACGACCGTGGACACAGAGTCGATTGCGCCAGTACGGTTCAGTTGGTCAATGGCCTTGGCGCTAACCCCCAACACGCGTAACTGATCTTGTGCAGCACGCGTTTCAGCCGAAGCAATTTCATATTCGTTTTCACGTCGTTGAAGCTCTGCAGCGCTGATCACATCAGCAGCAAACAAAGTTTGTGCACGTTCAACATTGCGGCGATGCAGTTCTTTTTCCGAGCGTGCTTTCAGATAAGCCAGTTGCGAACTGGAGAGTTCGCTGCTGTTGATTTGAGCCAAGGTGTCGCCTTTACTAACCACGTCGCCCAACTTGGCTTGAATATGGGTCACACGCCCAGTCACACTGGCGCCGATACGGGTGAGGGCTTGTTCATCAAAGTCAATCTGCCCAGCAACACGCAAAATATCAGACAGCTCAGTGCTGACGACTTCTGAAACCTCAAGTTGTGCCATCAGTGCGGCATCGGCCAAAACACGTTGTGTGTCTTGGTTAGGATCTTGGTTGCTCGTGGGCGTTGCTTTTTTACAGGCAGAGAGAGCGAGTACGCCGATCAGTAAAAGTACAAAGAAGTGGCGTTTTGAAAATGTCATGATGTTTTTATGACTTATTTCAGTTGTTGTTCGCGCGCAGGCGTTCAATTTCTGTCCAGGCACTGGCTAATTCAAATTGGGCCGTAATCAGCTCGTTTCGTGCAGCACGGTAGACCCGCTGCGCGTCCATCACTTCAAGAAAACTCTTTTCGCCAGCTTTGTAGGCGATTTCAGCAATGCGCAAGGCGTCAGCTGCATGGCGCACGATGCCGTTTTCAAGTGCTGTTACCTGTGCGTTGGCGATGTCATATTGTTGATAGGCTGCATCAAGGGACTGAACAAGAGAAAACTCTTGATAGGCCAACTCGTTGTCGGTTTGCGAGAGCTTGGCCGCAGCTTCACCCACAGGGCCACCACGCCAATCCCATAAAGGCAAGTTCATGGCAAAACCGACTCGCTTACTGCGCCATTCAGGGTCTTGATCTTGGTCGGCACGAAGGGCGAATTTGGGAAAGCGCAAGGCTTTTTCTTCGCTGAGTTTGCGATCCAGCTGTTGGCGTTGTGCACGCGTACGCACAAGGTCTGGGTTGCTGGCTAACACTTCAGCACGGACATCGCTCAATAATTTAGGTGCTGTAAATGCATGCGGCTTCGCTTCAATCTCAAAGCTTTCAGGCAAGTTGCTGCCCACCAGGGCGCGCAATGCGCCTCGTGCTTGGCGAACGCGCAATCCGGCAGACTCCTGCATTTTTTGAGCATTGAGCATTTCAGCATCTGCCTTGACCAATTCGAAACGGGGTTTTTCACCTGTTTCAACCAAGAGCGCAATGCGCTTGCGAATGCCTTCCATCAGCAACACATCTTCACGTGCTACACGGTTTTCTGCCGTGCGTCGGATCAGGTCGTAATAACGAAGGCGAAGCTGTGCCTTCATCTCAGCTTTGAAGGCTTGTTCGCTGGCTTGTGCCGCATTCAAGCCAGCAAGTGCCCCATCCACCCGAGGGAAGCGGTGCCACGGCATGTCCAGGTCTTGGGTGACGCTGATGGACTTCAAATTGCCGTTGGTGCTTGTGTTGCCAGGGCGCGGATTTCGCGTCCCATTCATGACTTCAATTTGTGGGTTTGGGATGGTCCGCGCGGTATCGACTGCTGCACGTGCTGCTTCAACCGCATCTGCGGCCCCTTTGAGTGCAGGGCTCTGACTGAACATCATGGTTTCTAGATCTGGCAGGCTCAATTTCGATGTGGGTTGTTGTGCCCAAGAAATTTGAACTGCAGCCATGCAAACCAAGGTAATGACGAGTTTTTTGTTGGTCAGAAGTCGCAAGCGAATCACCTTTGCGTGAACTGGATTAAGAATGCATGCATTGTCGTTCAAGAGGTCATTGCCACGCGATATTTAAGGAAATCTAAGAGCAGGGCTCTGTATACACATGCGGCAAAAGGGTTACTTAAAATGCTGTTTTTGGAGCCATCACCATGCGCCTTCTCGGCAAAGCCCTCACCTTCGACGATGTGTTGTTGGTGCCCGCCTTCTCTGAAGTCCTGCCCAAGGACACCTCTCTCGCCACCCAATTCACCCGCAACATTCGCCTGAACTTGCCTTTGGTGTCCGCCGCCATGGACACGGTGACGGAAGCTCGCCTTGCGATTGCCATCGCGCAAGAGGGCGGCATTGGCATCGTGCACAAAAACCTCACCGCCCAAGAGCAAGCAGCCCAAGTGGCCAAGGTGAAACGTTACGAATCGGGCGTGCTGCGTGACCCCGTGGTCATCACCCCGCACACCACGGTACGCCAAGTCATGGCGTTGTCTGACGAGTTGGGTGTCTCTGGCTTTCCCGTTTGTGACGGTGGCAAAGTGGTAGGTATCGTGACCGGGCGGGACCTGCGGTTTGAGACCCGCTATGACCAAAAGGTCAGCGAAATCATGACGCCCAAAGACCGGTTGGTCACGGTGCCCGAAGGCACCACACCTGAGCAAGCCAAGCACCTGTTGAACAAACACAAGCTCGAACGCCTGTTGGTGGTCAACGAGGCGTTTGAACTCAAAGGGCTGATCACTGTCAAAGACATCACCAAACAACTCAACTTCCCCAACGCCGCACGCGATGCCGCAGGCAAGCTGCGCGTGGGTGCAGCGGTGGGCGTGGGCGAGGGCACCGAAGAACGTGTGGAAGCCTTGGCCAAAGCCGGCGTCGACGCCATCGTGGTGGACACGGCACATGGCCACAGCAAAGGCGTGATTGACCGCGTGCGTTGGGTCAAACAAAACTACCCGCACATTGAAGTGATTGGCGGCAACATCGCGACCGGTGCTGCAGCATTGGCTTTGGTTGACGCGGGTGCTGATGGCGTCAAGGTCGGTATCGGCCCCGGCTCTATCTGTACCACCCGCATCGTGGCGGGTGTGGGCGTGCCACAAATCATGGCGGTGGACAGCGTGGCCACGGCCCTCAAAGGCACCGGCGTGCCGCTGATTGCAGACGGTGGCATTCGCTACAGCGGCGACATTGCCAAGGCCATCGCTGCCGGTGCTGGCACGGTGATGATGGGCGGCATGTTTGCGGGCACCGAAGAAGCCCCTGGCGAAGTGATTTTGTTCCAAGGCCGCAGCTACAAGAGCTACCGCGGCATGGGCTCAATCGGTGCGATGCAACAGGGCAGTGCGGACCGTTACTTTCAAGAGTCCAGCACAGGCAACCCCAATGCTGACAAGTTGGTGCCCGAAGGCATTGAAGGCCGCGTGCCCTACAAGGGGTCTGTGGTGGCCATCATTTACCAAATGGCCGGTGGCTTGCGCGCCAGCATGGGCTATTGCGGGTGCGCCACGATCGACGACATGCACAACCGTGCCGAGTTTGTCGAGATCACGGCGGCGGGGATTCGCGAGAGCCACGTGCACGATGTGCAGATCACCAAAGAGGCACCGAATTACCGCGCGGAGTAATTGTTAAGTACTCGATGACAAGCCACCCTGCGGGGTGGCTTTCTTTTTTTTGAGACAATAGCGGACTAGGCCACTGAAGGCCCTTTTTTATTTATGTCGCACCAAAAAATCCTCATTCTCGATTTCGGATCACAAGTCACCCAACTCATCGCACGCCGTGTGCGCGAAGCGCATGTGTATTGCGAAGTTCACCCCTGTGACGTGAGCAGCGACTGGGTGCGTGACTACGCCAAAGATGGCAACCTCAAAGGCATCATCTTGTCCGGCAGCCACGCCAGCGTGTACGAGGTGGATGACCGTGCGCCTGACGCTGTGTTCGAGTTGGGTCTGCCGGTGCTTGGCATTTGCTACGGCATGCAAACCATGGCCACCCAGTTGGGCGGCAAGGTCGAGGCTGGTCACACCCGCGAGTTTGGTTACGCCGAAGTACGCGCCCATGGGCACACCGAATTGCTCAAAGGCATTGAAGACTTCAGCACGGCTGAAGGCCACGGCATGCTCAAGGTGTGGATGAGCCACGGCGACAAAGTGACCCAACTGCCTGAAGGCTTCAAGGTCATGGCCTCTACGCCTGCTTGCCCTATTGCTGGCATGGCCGACGAAGCGCGCAAGTTCTATGCGGTGCAGTTCCATCCCGAAGTCACGCACACCGTGCAAGGCCAAGCCTTGTTGAACCGCTTTGTGTTAGACATTTGTGGCACACGCCCCGACTGGATCATGGGTGACTACATCGCCGAAGCGGTGGCGTCCATTCGCCAACAAGTTGGCGACGAAGAAGTCATTTTGGGCTTGTCCGGCGGGGTCGATTCGTCTGTGGCTGCCGCCCTGATTCACCGCGCCATTGGTGACAAACTTACCTGCGTCTTTGTGGACCACGGCTTGTTGCGCCTGAACGAAGGCGACATGGTGATGGACATGTTTGTGGGCAAGTTGCACGCACACGTGATTCGTGTGGATGCCAGCGATTTGTTCTTGGGCAAGCTGGCGGGCGTGAGTGAGCCAGAAGCCAAACGCAAAATCATCGGCGGCTTGTTTGTCGACGTGTTCAAAGAACAAGCGGCCAAACTCAAAGCCGGCGATGGCGGCCACAAGGGCGCCACCTTCTTGGCGCAGGGCACGATTTACCCTGACGTGATCGAAAGCGGCGGCGCCAAGAGCAAAAAGGCCGTCACCATCAAGAGCCACCACAACGTGGGCGGCTTGCCCGAGCAGTTGGGCCTGAAGCTGTTGGAACCCTTGCGCGAGTTGTTCAAAGACGAAGTGCGCGAACTCGGTGTGGCACTCGGCTTGCCACGCGAGATGGTGTACCGCCATCCGTTCCCAGGCCCAGGCTTGGGGGTGCGCATTTTGGGCGAAGTGAAAAAGGAATACGCCGACTTGCTGCGTCGTGCCGACGCGATCTTCATCGAAGAGTTGCACAACTTCACCGACGAAGCTACTGGCAAAACTTGGTACGACTTGACCAGCCAGGCTTTCACCGTCTTCTTGCCGGTCAAGAGTGTGGGCGTGATGGGCGATGGCCGCACGTATGACTACGTGGTGGCCTTGCGCGCTGTGCAAACCAGCGACTTTATGACCGCAGATTGGGCTGAGTTGCCCTATGCGCTGCTGAAGAAAGTGTCTGGCCGCATCATCAACGAAGTGCGTGGCATCAACCGTGTCACGTACGACGTTTCGAGCAAGCCGCCAGCCACCATTGAGTGGGAATAACGCCTACTTAGTAGATTTGATTTGAAGCAGAGCTCAGCTGACCTGCTTCAATGTCAAGGTAGTAGGTGCTGCCGCCTTGTCCGATCCAGTCGGTGAGGTTAAAGCTGTCTGTATCTGCATTGATCTTTTGCACTTTGACTTGCCGGAAAGTCAGCGGCTGATTGGCTGCGCACACAGTAGGCGCCTGCGTTGCACTGGCGAAGTACACCGCGCTGTCGTACGTGTTGCTCGGATTCGTGACTCGTTTACCGATGAAGGGGGAGCGCACGCCATCTCCTTCAAGCAACAAAGCAGTTCTTGGCGCGACGGCCAAGCCCCTTGCCTGCGTATGAGTGACAACGCCGCCTGGGCAGCCGCCTGCCACATTGGTCTGAGGTGCAATGAGACGCGCGACAAACGTGAGAAAACGTCCCATGCGGTCTCTGCCATCGTTGCTGTCATTGATGCCGCTCATCGGCGCCACATGCGAATCGGTGATGACATTGGCCAATGAGGTCGGTGTGATCAAACCGCCGTAGCTCAGCAGTTGGTTGGTCGTGGCATCGATGGGATCTAACGTTAAATTGGCGTTGTAAGGGTTGCTCATGGCTTCAGCCGAGGTGACTGAATCGTAGAGTGCCGAGTAGTCGTATTGACCCAAGATGGCGAGACCGGCACTGGTGCCACCGACAGGGACATTGCGTGCAATCAAGGTGTCCAACGTGCGGTGTAACGCGGTGTCTTTCCAGTACTTGATGTAGTTGCTTTGGTCGCCGCCCGCAATGAACACCACCTGCGCACGCGCCACGGCCGCCACGATGGCGGGATCGTTGGCTGAGGCGCGGTCAGGAATCACGATGCTTTCGACCGATGTCAAACCCAATGCAGCACCCCCAACCCAACCCTCTGTCGGCGGGGTTACGCCCGTGTCATATTGGTCGCTGTTGTAGTACAGATAATCGTTGTAACCATCTGCGCCCGATGCACGGATGATGACAAAGCGTCCACCTGTGCCAGGACGAATGCCTGCGCGTTGAATCATCCAGCGGTAGGCGCTGTCCACGTCATCATTTCCCCCCATCAAGACCAACGAGGGTTCGGTAGGGCTGCTGACGTTGACTGGGAGCTCCGGGTTGCCCGTCGCATAGTAGTGGTAGGTTCTGATGCGTGAGCTTTCTACTTCGATCACATCGCTGCCACAGGAGGCGAGTAAGACGGCCAAGATCGTCAGAAAAGAAAGTCTGAAAAGCGTCCTGCAACCAGGGAAATGATTCATCGCGGGTCCTTGTATTAAAAAAACCGGATGAATTTAATTTAGTTGTTAAGTATTAATTTAAGTTGTGATTTGATTTTTAAAAATCCGCTCATGTTTGAGATACACGGTACCGCCTACAATCGAAGGTTGTTTGCAAGCGACCGTTTTTGGGCTTGATTTTTAAATTAGAGAACACTGAGTACATGGCAAAAGAAGAAATGATCGAAATGAAGGGTGTCGTGACCGAGGTCTTGCCCGACTCGCGTTACCGCGTCACCCTGGAAAACGGTCACTCATTGATCGCATACACCGCCGGCAAAATGCGTCTGCACCGCATCCGCATCATTGAAGGCGACAAAGTGACGGTCGAACTGTCTCCCTACGACATGAACAAAGCCCGTGTGACTTTCCGTCACATCGAAGGCAAGGCCCCAGGCGGCCCCGCAGTCAAACGTCGTTTCTAAATGTGCAACCACCTCGCGGTGTGTTGCCGTTAGGCAATCAACCCAGAGGCTCACATGATCAGTCACACCAGTATCGGCACCAACGATTTGCCACGCGCAGCCGCGTTTTACGACGCTTTGTTTGCGCTCATTGACGGCAAGCGTTTTTTTGAAATGGACCGTGGCATTGGTTGGGGCGTGAAGCCCGGCCAGCCCATGTTTAGCGTCCTCAAGCCTTTTGATGGCCAGCCCGCAACGGTCGGCAACGGCAACATGGTGGCCTTGACAGTGGCCAGCCAAAACTTGGTTCACGCCTTGCACGCCAAAGCCCTTGAATTGGGCGGTACCGACGAAGGTGCCCCCGGCCTACGCGGCGGTGGTTACTACGGCTGTTATTTCCGTGATTTAGATGGCAACAAAATTGCCGCATTCTGCGCGCAACACTAAGGCTGTTGCGCGTGTACCTGCCCCCGCAATTCAAAGCCAAAGAAGAAGCCCATGCGCTGGCTCTGATGCGGGCG
>JBPCSU010000070.1:0-3876 GCA_051006815.1 Limnohabitans sp. | reverse complement strand
GATACGCAACGTACCCGCTTGCAACAAACCCGTCGTGCTTGTTGAAGGTGCTGCAGCAGCAACAGCACGGTCCACCGATGTCATGGCGGATACGTTGGCACTGTAGGTGCCAGCGGTCAAACCTGCATTCACCAAGTTGCCGTTGCTGGTAGAAGAAACCGTGATAGGGGCATTGGTTGTGCTAGACAGCTGGTATGTGCCTGTGTACACAGAAGCAGCGCCAACACCAGTGAATGCAGCAGTTTGTGTATTACCAAAGGCAACCGTGATGTTGCGAGCGTCATCGGCAATCAACACCACCCCTTTGTTCACATCGCCAGTATCCACAGCACGCACACCTGTTTGTGCGCTGATGGCATTGATAGCACTCACGGCCAAAGCACGGTTGGCACCCATGTCTGAAGTAGTCGTGATGGACGCAGTTGCTACGCCGTTGATGGTGATAGCACCTGCACCACCACCACCCGCCATTGCCGTACCGCCAACGGTGGTGTTACCCAACACAGCCACCACGCCTGATTGCGCGCTGGCAGCATTGATCGCTGCAGCTTTGGCAATGGCGCTTGAAGATTTGTCGCTAGAAGACAGTGTGTCATCAGCAGCCGATGAAGCACGAATGGTCACGCCATTCAACACCAAGTCGCCAGCTGCTGTGTTTTTAGCCAAAGAACCAGCGGTACCGCTGAAACCAGTAGAAGTCAACGATGCACGTGAACCCAAGCCAATGTCTTTGGTTTGCACAGAGTCAACCGACATGGTCATCAATTCACCAGCGCGCACGCCGGTTTGCAACTTGATGGCACCAGCAGAGCCGTCCAACAACTTGATGCTGTTGAAGTTGGTTTGCTTGGCCACATCGTCGATTTGGGCTTTGAGCTGAGCCACTTCTAATTGTGAAGCGGCACGGTTGTCTGCGTTCATAGAGCCGTTAGATGCTTGAACAGCGAGTTCACGCATACGTTGCAGCATGTCGGTCACTTGACCGATGGCGCCTTCAGCGGTTTGAGCCATCGACAAACCGTCGTTGGCGTTGCGGATGGCAACAGCGAAACCACGGATGTCCGAGGTCATGCGGTTGGTGATGGCCAAGCCAGCAGCATCGTCTTTGGCGCTGTTGATACGCAGACCTGTAGACAGACGCTCCATAGAGACGGCCAATTTGTTGTTCACATTGCTCAGTGAGCCTTGGGCGGCAAGAGCTTTGGTGTTGGTATTGATCACTGACATGATGTTTCTCCTAAAAAGTGCATCACTGAGGTTTGGTTAAGAACTCAAGAAATTGTTCTCTTGATGGCTGATGATTCGTCAGTCCGCTCATTTACTTTAGAGAGACTGTGTAAATATTTTCAAAAATTAAGTTAGTTCGTTGTGCAGCAACCCCTTAAAGGCTTCAATGCTGTGCGCAATACGCACCACGACTTCATTAGGGATTTGCCGTACCACTTCGCCTGTGTCTGCGTTCTTCACCAGAACCACGGGACCGCCAACTTTGTCGTCAATATGAAAGTTCAAGTTACGACCACCATCTCGCATGCTGTCGTTAAGCTTTTGAATGGAGTCTTTTAAGTTGGCTCGCATCGCTTCGACATCTACTTTGATCTCAACCGGCTTTCGCTCCTGGACCTTGGGCTGCGAAGCAACGGGATCAACAACAGGCGCACTGCGCACCGCAACAGGGCTACTGACCAGTGCCTGCGCTTTGCTAGAAACTTCTGTGACCATATAAACCTTCCTTTCGACTTGCCAAATGCGGCAAGGACAACGTGTAGAGACGCTGATCGGAAGATGTGCGAATAACTTTAGAGCCGAGCTCTAAATATTTTGAATAATTTTTAAAAACCTACAAAAGTAAATTCTTATGGATTACTTTTAGCCGCTTTTACCTGTCAAGCTGGCCATCATGCCGTCAAAGGTGGACTTGAGGCTGGTCTTCTGCGTATTGATATTGCCCACCAAGCTGTCCATGGACGAGAACTGCTTTTGATAACGCAACAGCAAGCCATCCATGCGGGTTTGTAGCTTTGTCAGATCCGCTTGGTATTTGGTGTTTTGTGTGGTGGCTGACTCGCTTTGCGTAAGCAAAGGCCCGGTCTTACTCAACAACGAACTGATTTTGACAAATGCATCACCCGCAATACCTGCAGATGCCGTCGTATACGCCGTGACACCATTTTGATTGCCTGTGAATGCCTTCACCACATCACTGTAGTTACTGGCCAAAACAGAGTCCAATTTGGTTTCATCCAAAGACATCACGCCGGTTTGGTCGATGGACAAACCCATTTGCCACAACGAGCCAATCGACGTGCCGGGGGTCGATGATGGGCTCATCACCATGTTGCGTAGCTGTGCTTTCAACGAACGCGTGGTGGAGTCACCGACCAAAGTTTTGCCGTAGGTATCCAACGTGGACTTGGGGTCCGACACTTCTTTAAAGATGGTGACGGCATCGTTGTAGGCCGTGACCAAGGCTTTGATTTTTGTTTTGATGCTACTGGTGTCGCGGGTCAAATCGACTGATGCGGCACTGCTGGTAGGCGTTTTCAAGTTCAGAGTCAAGCCCGGCACCACGTCGGACACGGTGTTGTTCGAGCGGGTGTAGGAGACTCCATCGACTTTGACAATGGCGTCTGTTGCGGTTTGGCGTGCTGGGTTGGTGTTGGAAAAAGTTAACCCAGGGGAGCCAGAGCCGGAGCCATAACTGGTCGACAACGTGAACGCCCCGGCCGTTCCCAAGGGTCCTGTCAA
Source organism: Limnohabitans sp. (assembly GCA_051006815.1). GTDB lineage: Bacteria > Pseudomonadota > Gammaproteobacteria > Burkholderiales > Burkholderiaceae_C > Limnohabitans. Next base: position 1,128 of record JBPCSU010000070.1, on the reverse strand, counting down.
AATCAACTGATACGGATTGCTTGAGCCATCGCCCGTATTGACAAGCTGCGCCGTTACACCTGCTGACGAGGCATTGATAGCATCCACAATGTCTTGTGGCGTGTCTTTGCCTGCGGCCAGTTGAATGTTGGCGGTGGATGCAGACACTGCCATGTTGTCGGGAGAGACAGCGTTCGAAGTGACGGTGAAACGCAGCGTGGCAATACCTTGATCGGTTTGAGCATTGAACCCAGTTAAATGCCCAGAGAACGTCCCTGAAGCAGGGTTGGCAGGTGTGTTGCCACTTGCGGCAATGCCTGCAAACGCTGCGGCCACTTGTGTTCCCGTCATCGTGCCTGAAGCGGTGAAGGTTAAACCTGCCACCGTGACAGACTGACCGGCTTTTAAATCTTTGAACGTGATCGTGCTGTAGCCCAGTGCACCGGGATCGCCCTGCGAGGTAGCTACATGTGGGCTCAATGCTGCATCGGTTTGCACATCGATGTCTGGGACATCGAGATCAGTGGTCGTTGCCGTAAAAACAAGGCTGTCGCCTGTATTGCTGACGCCAGCGTTAAAACCATCGAGGTTGCCAACAAACACACCCGATGCTGGAGAAGCAGGGGTAGTTGGGCTTGCAGACAAGCCTGCAAACTCAGCTGCCACTTCGGCCGCCGTCATATCGGCGGCAGCAATGAAGGTTAGACCAGCAACAGTGACAGATTCACCGCCTAACAAGTTTTGAAACTGAACAGTTGAAGTTTCCGTGCGGGACGCGACCGTGGCTGTATTGACCTTGGTCGGAGTGATGGCAGAGGTAGGTCCGACAGCAATAGACAGCGACATGGCAGCGCTGCCATTCAAATGCACCGACGCATCTGTGAAGCCATTGCTCACATTGCGCTGCGCTTTGGCGATTTGTGTTACCTCCACCGAGTGGCTGCCTTCAGCAGCTGCAGCACTGGTGGTGATATTGAATGCGGATGGATTGGAGTTAGTTGCGGTAACGGCGTTGAAACTATTTTGATCTTTCAGATCAGTCATCGCAGTTTTAACACCATTCAAAACAAACGACAAAGCCGCGTAACCAGATATACGCGACTCATTTTTTGTAATTTTTGTGTTGATCGCTTGCTCTTTGGGTAAACG
>JBPCSU010000069.1:0-16051 GCA_051006815.1 Limnohabitans sp. | reverse complement strand
GTACGTACGCGTAATTATGAAACCATCGAACAACCACCTCGATGCATTTTTCACAGGGATTTTCCCTGCCGCGTTAACCCTATAGATTTAACGATCGGCTGAGCGGTGTGTCGCGTGCCACCACAGGGCAACCCCCACCACCACCATGGGCACACACAGCCATTGCCCCATGCTCATGCCCAAGGCCAGCAGGCCCAGGTGTGCATCGGGTTCACGGAAATACTCGGCGACAAAGCGCAAGCTGCCATAACCGATCATGAACACCCCCGACACCGCCCCCACCGCACGCGGCTTGCGGGCATACAACCACAACACCACAAACAGCAACAGGCCTTCGCCCAAGAACTGATAGATCTGCGAGGGGTGACGTGGCACGAAGCTGCCACTTTGTGGAAACACCATGGCCCAAGGCAAACTGGGGTCGGCAGCGCGTCCCCACAACTCACCATTGATGAAGTTGCCCACGCGCCCAGACGCCAGCCCTGTGGGCACGCAGGGCGCAATGAAGTCGGTCACCCACAACCAGGCACGTTGACGTTGCCAAGCAAACACCGCCGTGGCCACAAACACACCCAACATGCCGCCATGAAAGCTCATGCCGCCTTGCCACACCGCCAACACTTCCAACGGATGCGCCGCGTAATACACGGGGTTGTAAAACAAGCAGTAGCCCAAGCGACCGCCTAGCACCACACCCATGACACCGTAGAACAAGATGTCTTCAATGTCTTGCGCATACCACGTGCCTTGCGCCACCTGCGTGGCATAAGGCTCATGCGTCAAACGCAAACGCCCCAACAACACAAACAACGCAAACGCAGCCAGGTACGTCAGGCCATACCAATGGATGGCCACAGGCCCCAGTTGCAGCGCAACCGGGTCAATTTGTGGATGAAGTAACACGGGCGTCAGTGAATCGAGCGGGCGAGCGATCAGTCGTCCAGTTGCGACAAGTCACGCACCGCGCCTTTGTCAGCCGAGGTGGCCAACTTGGTGTAGGCCTTCAATGCGCCCGATACCTTGCGTGGGCGCGCTTGCACAGGCTTCCAACCCAATTGGTCTTGCGCAGCACGGCGCTTAGCCAACTCGTCATCGCTGACCAACACGTTGATGGTGCGGTTGGGAATGTCGATGCGAATGCGGTCACCGGTTTGCACCAAACCGATGTTGCCGCCCGCCGCCGCTTCGGGTGAGCAGTGGCCAATCGACAAGCCCGAGGTACCGCCCGAAAAACGACCATCGGTCAACAAGGCACAGGCCTTGCCCAAACCTTTGGACTTGATGTAGCTGGTGGGATACAGCATCTCTTGCATGCCAGGGCCGCCTTTGGGGCCTTCGTAACGCACCACCACCACATCACCGGCTTTGACTTGGTCGTTCAAGATGTGGTCGACCGCTTCGTCTTGTGACTCGACCACATGGGCCGGGCCTTCAAAAACCAGCAGGCTGTCGTCCACACCTGCTGTTTTGACCACGCAGCCATCCAAGGCGATATTGCCGCGCAACACAGCCAAGCCACCCTCTTTGCTGAAGGCGTGGTCAAAGGAGCGGATGCACCCTTCGGCACGGTCCACGTCCAAGCTTGGCCAACGTGTGTTTTGGCTGAACGCCACTTGCGTGGGAATGCCCGCAGGGCCTGCCATGTAAAAGGTTTTCACAGCATCGCTGGGGTTGCGTGCAATGTCCCAAGCGTCCAACACGTCTTTCATGGGTTTGCCCAACACGGTGGGCACATCGGTGTGCAATTTGCCAGCGCGGTCGAGCTCGCCCAAGATGGCCATGATGCCGCCCGCGCGGTGCACGTCTTCAATGTGGTACTTGTTGGTGTTGGGTGCCACCTTGCACAGCTGCGGCACGATTTTGGACATGCGGTCGATGTCGGCCATGGTGAAGTCGATTTCGGCTTCTTGCGCAATGGCCAACAAATGCAAGATGGTGTTGGTGGAACCGCCCATGGCGATGTCCAACGCAATCGCGTTCTCGAACGCTTTGAACCCCACCGAGCGTGGCAGCACGGAGGCATCGTCGTGTTCGTAATACTGTTTGCACAATTCCACAATCGTGCGGCCGGCTTGCTTGAACAAAGCTTCGCGGTCCGCGTGCGTGGCCACCACCGTGCCATTGCCAGGCAAAGACAAGCCCAAGGCTTCGGTCAAACAGTTCATCGAGTTGGCCGTGAACATGCCCGAGCAAGAACCGCAGGTGGGGCAAGCCGAGCGCTCGACCTCAGCCAAATCGGCATCGCTGACTTTGCTGTCAGCGGCCATCACCATGGCATCGATCAAGTCGAGTTTTTTAATCTCAATGGTTTGCGTGCCGGGCACAGCCAAACGCACCTTGCCCGCTTCCATCGGACCACCCGACACAAAGATAACGGGGATGTTCAAGCGCATGGCGGCCATCAACATGCCGGGGGTGATCTTGTCGCAGTTGGAAATACACACGATGGCATCCGCGCAATGGGCGTTGACCATGTATTCCACCGAATCGGCAATGATGTCGCGGCTAGGCAGCGAATACAACATGCCGTCGTGGCCCATGGCGATGCCGTCGTCCACGGCGATGGTGTTGAATTCTTTGGCCACGCCGCCTGCTGCCTCAATTTCGCGCGCGACCAATTGACCCAAGTCTTTCAAGTGCACATGGCCAGGCACAAACTGCGTGAACGAGTTGGCAATGGCAATGATGGGCTTGCTGAAGTCGTCATCTTTCATGCCAGTGGCACGCCACAGGGAACGGGCACCTGCCATGTTGCGGCCGGCAGTGGAGGTCTTGGAACGGTAAGCGGGCATGGGTCGGGGCTCCGGTCAGAAAAAAAGGACTAAAAATCTCTTTGGATTATCGCCCACACACACGCCCCAGCACCCCACCACCTATTAATCCAATGTCGCCTGCACGTCACTCAAAAAGAGGCCGCGCTACACTGACTGGCACACGCTCTCCCCCTCAAGAGGCTCGCCCATGAAAAAGCATTTGTTCACCTTGACCGCCTTGGCCACCCTGACCAGCACTGCGCCTGCATTCGCCGACCAAGCTTTGGCCACATCCAAGAACTGCATGTCCTGCCACGCACTGGACCGCAAAGTGGTCGGCCCTGCCTACAAAGACGTGGCAGCCAAATACGCGGGCGATAAAACAGCGGCAGACCGGCTGGCCACCAAAATTCAAAAAGGCGGCGCTGGCGTGTGGGGCCCCGTGCCCATGCCCTCGAACACACAGGTCAACGACGCAGAAGCCAGAAAACTGGCCGCGTGGATACTGACCGTCAAGTAACCCCACCCTTCTCTTTTGAAAGCCTTGCGACAGAGGCTTTGAGTAAACTCAGCCGCTGTTTTTACCTCTGGCTTTTTTCAGGACCCCTCCATGACCACGATCCGCCAAAACGACCTGATTGAATCGGTTGCCGCCGCTCTGCAATACATCAGCTACTACCACCCTGCTGACTTCATTTCGCACTTGGCCAGTGCCTACGAGCGCGATCAAAGCCCGGCGGCCAAAGATGCCATCGCGCAAATCTTGACCAACAGCAAGATGAGCGCCCTGGGCCACCGCCCGATTTGCCAAGACACCGGCATCGTCAACGTGTTTTTGAAGATCGGTATGGACGTGCGTTGGGAAGGTTTCACCGGCAGCTTGGAAGACGCCGTCAACGAAGGCGTGCGCCGTGGCTACAACCACCCCGACAACATGCTGCGCGCTTCGGTGGTGGATGACCCTCAGTTTGCACGCAAAAACACCAAAGACAACACGCCCGCGGTCATCTTCACGCAAATCGTGCCTGGTAACAAAGTCGACGTGACCGTGGCAGCCAAAGGCGGCGGCAGCGAAAACAAATCGAAGATGTACATGCTCAACCCCAGCGACAACATCGTCGATTGGGTGCTGAAAACTGTGCCCACCATGGGCGCGGGCTGGTGCCCCCCCGGCATGTTGGGCATTGGCATTGGCGGCACAGCTGAAAAAGCGGTGCTGATGGCCAAAGAAAGCTTGATGGATGACCTCGACATGTACCAGTTGCTCGAAAAATCGAGCAAAGGCGAGAAGCTCAGCCAAGTGGAAGAACTGCGTTTGGAGCTGTACCACAAGGTCAACGCCCTCGGCATTGGCGCACAAGGCTTGGGCGGCTTGACCACGGTGCTCGATGTGAAGATCAAGATGTACCCCACGCACGCGGCCAGCAAGCCGATTGCGATGATCCCCAACTGCGCTGCCACACGCCACGCCCACTTTGTGATGGACGGCTCTGGCCCTGTGTAGATGGACGCACCGTCGCTGGACCTGTGGCCCAACGTGGACTGGACACCCGACACCCAAAAAAGCAAGCGCGTCGACCTGAACACACTCACCAAAGAAGAAGTGGCGAGCTGGAAACCCGGCCAAACCATTTTGCTCAACGGCAAGATGCTCACTGGCCGCGATGCGGCGCACAAGCGCATTCAAGACATGTTGGCCAAAGGCGAGAAGTTGCCTGTGGACTTCACCAACCGCGTGATTTACTACGTTGGCCCGGTGGACCCTGTGCGCGACGAAGTGGTCGGCCCAGCAGGCCCCACCACCGCCACCCGCATGGACAAGTTCACCGAGATGATGTTGTCGCAAACCGGCTTGATCTCGATGGTGGGCAAGGCTGAGCGTGGCCCGGCCGCGATTGAAGCCATCAAAAAGCACAAGTCGGCTTACCTCATGGCTGTGGGCGGTGCGGCGTACCTGGTGTCCAAGGCCATCAAGCACGCCAAGGTGGTGGGCTTTGCCGACCTCGGCATGGAAGCGATTTACGAGTTCGACGTGGTTGACATGCCCGTGACTGTGGCGGTGGACTCCGGCGGCACCAGCGCCCACATCACCGGTCCAGCGGAATGGGAAAAACGCATCGCCACCGGCGAGTTCAAGGGCATTGGCATCAAGTCCAACTGAACCTGAAGCACACAAGAAAAAACCGGCTCTCTTTGCGGAGGCCGGTTTTTTTATGTCGTCTTGGTCAATCAGTGCAAGTGACGCGGTTTGCGGCCACCATGGCCAGCGCCGTGTCCACCATTGGGGCCACGTGGCGAGCGCCCCAAATCGAGAGAGTTCACCAAATTGTCAAATCGGTCTGAAAAGAGCTTGTCGATCTCGTGCACCACGCCACCGAGCTCAGCACCATCGAAGTGACGCTCCATGAGGTGAATCACATCGTTGACCAACATGTCGCGCTGCGCTTGCATGATGTCGGCAGGCGTGGGGCCGACGAACAACATCATGAAGTCATCACGGGAATCTTGGCCTCGGTTGTCGTCTTCGTCATCAAACGCGTTGTCGTAGAACGTGACTTCAATCGGCGCCCCTGCAGCGGTGAGCTCGTTCAGGCTCATGCACATCTCGTCCAAGCTTTGACGGAAGTCGTCATCGCCAGGAACTGTCCAGCACATTTGCAGGGTGTGTTCTTCGGGGTTGAAGCGAATACCGGGCTCTTCGGGGTAAGCACTTGAAGCGCCATCTTCGAGCGAAGATGCACCGGCGTATTGCCACAGTGGGCGCAACGCGTCTTGCAATTGCGCTAAGCCGACCTCTGGCAACAGAGGCACAAGGCCATGCACATGGATTTCATACGCGGCGTTGTAGCGTGCCATGACGAAACTCCTTGAATGTGCTTGATGAATGGTGCCCGAGACCGGAATCGAACCGGTACGCCCCTTACGGAAAGCGAGAGATTTTAAGTCTCTTGTGTCTACCAATTTCACCACTCGGGCGGTGTCTTTGTGAATGAGAGATTTTACGCCAGCGCCTTTGGTGACTTGGCTGGATATGAACGATTTTGGTTGTTTTTAGTCTATATTTAGTTTGGAAGATTGAAAGCCGCGCTTGAACTCACCCACACATTGAAAACACGAAGGAGCCAGACATGAATTCACACACCACCCGATTGCTCATGGCTGCATGGCTCAGCGTTTGTGCTTGCACAGCGTATGCCGCAGACCCCGTGGTCAAAAAATCAGAGGCCGGTATTTGCCATGACAAATCCAGCGCGTCTTTTGGCAACACCAAAAACTTCGCGCCCTTTGCTTCGATGGATGAATGCATCAAAAGTGGTGGCCGAGCCCCCGCTGGGCAACCTGCTGCCGCTGAGCCGATCGTGAAGAAATCAGATTCGGGCATTTGCCACGACAAGAACAGCGCCAGCTATGAGCGCACCAAGAAGTTCACCGAGTTCAAAACCCTGGACGAGTGCGTGAAGAGCGGCGGTACATTGCCGAAGAAATAAAAATCGACCTGCCACACGCTCAGAGCGTGTGGCAATGGTGCACCACTTCGTCAAATATCTTTTGGCGAATTTCATTTTTGCGACGCAGCTGTGAGCGCTTGTTGGAAGGCACGTCTTGCTCAGAGCGTGCCACCCATTCGATGGGCAAATTCCAATGCGATTTGGACACGGCCCCCGTGGCACCCAACTCGGCCCACAAACTGTCGTAGCTTTGCCCCACGCGTTGCGACAAACTTCGATAGCTCGTGTACACATGTGCAGCATCTGACACACCGACCATGGCCGAAAGCTGCCAACCAGATGCCAACCCTTGCAAGGCCGTCATCAAAATGTTTTGAGGCCGCGTACGCTCCATCTTCTGCGTGACAGTTTTGATTTCTTGGTTGAGCTGTCGACGCCCCTGCATATTGCCGACAACCATCACAAAACCAGACTCAGGAACGCCCACCAAGTGATTAGGCAAGATGCTAAAAGCCGTGCGCATCACAGAGACTGTGTTGAGCTTGAGATGCAATTCGAACTCGCCCTCTCGGCCTAAAGCACGGCCAGGACCAAGCTCAATCGAAATAACGTTGTCTGCATAGCTTTGAGTAAACAGCACATGAAAGTTACGCTTATAAAAATCGAGAATGTTTTCTTGTGCATAGTGCGCCAGAAGCCACTCGAAATGCGCCAGCATCGTCTGCATACGGGTGGATGCATTTAAGTCCCCCCACAAATAGGGCCGCAGCGGCCTCAGGCCCAAGCGTGGTTGCGTTTGAATCAGCTCACTTAAGCCATGCTCTGCAAAAAAGTGACGAATGCACAAAAGTTGCTTTTGGCATAACCAATAGCGTATATAAAACTTCAGGCGTCGTTTTTCGGTTTGCAACCATCCACCAGAACCGTTGTCGGTCAGTTCGAACAACTGATGTGCAGCAGGGTTATCCAAATTTCTCGACGTCATTGGCATGGGTTCAAAAGATACAAAAAAGCCCCTGCAACATGTGTTTCAGGGGCTCTTTGAAATTGGAGCGGGAAACGAGGCTCGAACTCGCGACCTCAACCTTGGCAAGGTTGCGCTCTACCAACTGAGCTATTCCCGCGTGACTTCGTATAAAACGAAGCCGCAAGTATACGGCAATTTTTTGCTGTTTCGCGCGGGTCATCGCAAAAAACTAGAGACGCTCGCCCAACGCCTGGCCAATTTTGTGGCGTGGCACCGTAGGTTTGGGGCACTTGCCTTTGGGCAATTCAAACCAATGGCGCACATCCGTCTCTAGACCCACCCCATGCATGTAGTTGTAAATCGCCTTCTTCAAGCCGCGGCCCAAGGTGTCGTGGTCTGTCCCCGTGGGATCAATAAAAGCGATGTCGTTTTTGGCAAAGCTCACCGGTGGCAATGGCACCGTTTCAACACCAAAAGCAGTTGGGTTTTGCCCCACAGGGGAATGCACCGTGCAAGCAAAGCGATGAAAGAAACCACTTTGGATGCAACCGTTTTCAAACAGTTGGCGCACGTACTCCAACGCATCCACCGTGTCTTGCAAGGTCTGGGTCGGAAAGCCATACATCAAGTACGCGTGGACCAAGATGCCCGCATCCGAAAAGCCTTTGGTCACCTGGGCCACTTGGGCGACCGAGACCCCTTTTTTCATGAGGCTGAGCAAGCGATCCGACGCCACTTCCAAGCCTCCCGACATGGCAATGCACCCGCTCTCAGCCAAGAGTTCCGCCAACTCTGGCGTAAACGTTTTTTCGAACCGTATGTTGCCCCACCACGAAATATGAACCTGGCGACGCAACAACTCTTCGGCCAACGCTTTCAAAGCTTTGGGCGGCGCGGCTTCGTCCACAAAGTGAAATCCTGTCTGGCCTGTTTCGGCCACGATGCGCTCAATGCGATCAACCAAGGTTGCAGCCGATGCGGTTTCGTAGCGCGAGATGTAGTCCAAGCTGATATCACAAAAACTGCACTTCTTCCAATAACACCCATGTGCAATGGTGAGTTTGTTCCAGCGTCCATCACTCCACAGACGATGCATCGGGTTGAGCATGTCCAACAGCGACAAATACCGGTCCAGCGGCAAGCCGTCCCATGTTGGCGTGCCGACCTCTTCAAACGGCACATCAGGCTCTTGCCAGTTCATCAAAGACACCACACCGGCTTCGGTTCGCACAAAGGTGCGGACCAAACGCTGCACACTACGCTGGCCTTGCAGGTGTTCGAGCAAAGCCAAGAGCGGGCGTTCACCGGCATCCAAGGTGATGAAGTCGACATAGTCAAACACACGCGGCTCAGTGAGCTCTCGCAACTCGGTGTTGACGAACCCGCCTCCGAGGCAGATGCGAATGTGCGGGTGGTAACACTTGATGGTTTGCGCCATCCGGAAGGCGGCATACACCGCGCCAGGAAAAGGCACCGACAACAACACCAACTGCGGTTGGTGTTTGGCAATCGCCTCCAAGGTCAAGGCCTGCAGGGTGTCATCCACCAAGGTGGGCTCGGCAGACAAGGCCTGCGCCAACGGGTCGAAGGTGGCCTGACTCCCTGCCAGTTGCTCGGCATAGCGCACAAACTCAAAACGGTTGTCCACGGCATCACGCAGCACATCCGCCAAGTCGTTCAAGTACAAAGTGGCCAAATGGCGTGCACGGTCGTGCTGCCCCAGCGCGCCAAACGCCCAGGCCAGGGGGTCTCCGCTCTCTGCATCGTCATAGGCGTCTAACGAGGCGAACCGTGGGCCTTCTGGCAGAAACCCCCGTCCGGCAATGCGGTGGCTGAGCGTGGCATCACGCCCTTGCAAAAACGCGATGGTCGGGGCAATGGTGGATTGGTAGCGCCCGAAAAAATCTAGAAAATAGTTCACACATGCGCTGCGCTGCGCTTCTGGCTGCGCCAAGGCGCACTGGTGAACTTGCGCCAAACCTTCTGGCGTGAACAACGCCAACACCAAGGCCAAGGCTAGATCTTCTTGCACGGCATCCACGCCATGCGAGCGCAAAAATCCAGTTAAATACGCCGTCGAGGGATACGGTGTATTGAGCTGTGTCATGGGTGGAATGAGGCTCAGCACGCGCCCCAATGGCGCTTTTGAAGAAGATGGCATGGACATGTGGCAGGGATTATTCACTCTGTATCTTCCCAATTTTTAAAAAAATCTAGAAAATTCGCATCCTGCGCTCAAGATGAGGAGTCTCGAACCGATTCTCGATTGGCAAATCTTTTATTCAACACAACAAGGACATCCACCATGAACAACACACTTCCCACTTGTGCGTGCTGCGGCCCACTCAAATTAGCGGGCAACCACTCTCGCCGTGGTTTCTTGACAGCAGGCGCCGCCACCGTGGCTGGCGGCCTCATGGGCATGATGCCGTTCCAAGCCCAAGCGGCCAGTGGCAACTATGAAGCCATGTTGGTGAACTGCATTGACCCCCGCTTCACCACCTTGAGCTGGCAATACATGGGACTGTTGCAAGGCATCAGCCGTGAAAAGCTGACTGACAACTACAGCCAGTTCGTCATTGCAGGTGGTCCGATTGGCGCCGTTCACCCCAAGTTCTCGGCTTGGCACAAAGCCTATTGGGACAACTTGGACATCACCGTGTCTTTGCACCACATCAAGCGCGTCGTGGGCATCACGCACCGCGATTGCGGCGCTGCCAAACTCGCATTTGGCGAAGACAAAGTGGCCGACAAACATGTGGAAACAGAATCGCATGCAGAAGCTCTGAACGAGTTCCGCCGCCAAGTCATCAAACGCCATCCCAAATTGAGCGTCATCACGGGTGTGATGAGTTTGGATGGCCGCGTCGACTTAATTGGCTAAATCACTAAAGCCTAGGCACCTTGCACCGATATAGAGGGTTCAAGGTTGCTTATGGTTTATGACCGCTCTCGCCACCAGTCTGAAGATTTAGGACGCGTATGGGTTTCACTCATCGCCGAGAGCGGTCCCCTTTTTACTGACCTATTTTTTTATTTACAAGCCACCTCAGCCATACGGTAGTGCTTGATGTCTTCGTAATGAATGCGTGTTTTCAGAAACTGGCGCGCAAACTCTGAATTGCTTTGCTGAATAAACGTGTCGTTTTGGTTGTGCGTGATGAACGGCACCTTGCCCGCGCCATCGCGATAAAAAATACGCGTCATCAACTGAATCGTTTGCTCTTGGCAATTGATCTCATAAGTGGATTGCTCTGACGCGAAGGGATAGAGCGTCACCTTCACCACCGCTTTGGGCGTGTGAAACGGCACCTTCCCCTCAAGCGGCGGATAGGTAAAGGTGCGCAACACCTTGATCTTGCCCTTGTCCTCTACCGGTGAAAAATAATATTCGTTCGCAGAACTGTTGTTGTTGGTGAAAAACACCCACCCCGCCCAAGCGGGGGGTTGGAGAGTTAACGCGCAAAGTACGAATAAATATTTAGCCATCTGGTGTGCGATTTTATTTCCAAACGCCATCGATCTCTGTCTCCAGAATGCGGCGCTAAATCGAGGAACATCCTCGCCATGACTGACGCATCCACCACACGCCCCGCCCTTCCCGACCACCTGTCGATCGATCCACGCAGCCCACACTATGCGGCAGCTGTCTTTGAACACGACATTGGCATTCGCTTCAACGACAAAGAGCGCCATGACGTGGAAGAGTATTGCTTGAGCGAGGGCTGGATCAAAGTCCCCGCCGGTAAAACCCTGGACCGCAAAGGCAAGCCCTTGCTGATCAAGCTCAAAGGCAAAGTCGAAGCTTTTTACAAATAAGGATGCGTCCCGCCATGAGCAAAGCCTATTTGATCGGTCACATCACCATCACCCATCCGCAGGCCTATGCGGTGTATGCGTCGCAAGTGCCGCATACCCTCGCAGCATTTGGTGGCAAGTATTTGGTGCGCGGCGGCAATGCCACCCCCGTCGAAGGCGACACCCCAGGTGAGCGACATGTGGTGATTGAATTCCACAACCGCGAAACAGCCGAAGCTTGGTACGCCAGTGCGGCTTACCAAGCCATCGTCAAACACCGCACAGACAACGCCACAGGCTCCCTTGTGCTGGTTGACGGTTACGCCCCATGACATTGACCCATTTACAAAAGGTGGGTTTGGCGTTTTTTGTGTGCACCCTCGTGCCGGCCTACCTGATTGCTGATTGGCGCCACGCGGCCACACTGACAAATCTGGATGCAGCCTACGCACGTGAACAAGATTTGCATCAAAGCACAGACAAATTGCTCAGCAACTGCGAACGCAACGACACACCATACGACGCCAACCAACAAATTTGCAACCAAGGTCAGCGTCTGCACGCACAAACGTCGCAAGCCATGGACACATTGGTACAAGAAAAGCAGCACAACGACAGCCAATGGCATCGCAATTTTTGGCTGGCTGTTTTGCTCTTCAATTTGGCGGGCTGGGCGATTTACAAAGGCCGACGCGTGCTAGACCAGTAACGCGCTGCGCTCGAAAAACGCGACGCCCCCCTTTAACTGTGTAGCTTCATCAAGGCCGCCATCTCGTCAGATGTGATCAACGGCTCGTTGTGCATCCCCCTCGGCGCCTGCGCCACCTCACCAGTGATGTCCGCCTGCGCGTCCACCCAGGAAGCGGTTTGAGACTGGAGTTGCTTCTCCAAACGCTTCAAGTCCCGCAGGGTCTCTGACATGGGCCAAGCACCTGGGTGACGTGCCGAGTCAATCAGGCGGACTTCCATTTGGTCAATCGCCGTTTTCAGCGTTTGATTGCTGGCTTGAATTTGGTTGATTTTTTGCCGAAGCGCCGCATGGGCTGCCTGACGACGTTCAAGAACGGACATGGCGCGACTTTGTTGAAAATAGCAGGTATTTCGAATTATCAGAGACACCCAGGTGCACCGCAACCCCGCCCGAATTTTGTCTGTATTCAATAGGAAAATAGGCACATGAATGATGCACAGCTCACACGCCAAGACCAAGTTCGGCAAGCACTCGAATTGGCGATTGCGCACGACCAAATCTATCTTTGCTACCAAGGACAAAACCGTCTGACCGACCATCAACTGGTCGGACTTGAGGCGCTTTGTCGTCTAGAAGCGGGCGCGCTGGGCAACATCGGCGCTGATGAATTCATCCCCGTGGCCGAAGCCACCGGGCTGATTGCTTCATTAGAAAAATGCGTGCTGGCACAGGTCAAACATGACATGCCTCTGCTTCTGGCGCATCACCCAGAGATTCGCATCAGCGTCAACCTCTCGACGCGTCACATGACCGCCCCTGGCTTTTTCCCGTTCATTCAAGCGTGGCTGGACAGTTTGCCTGCCGACGCTGTGCCACGACTTGATTTCGAAATCACAGAAACGTGTTTTCAAATTTTTAACGAAGCCGACATCGAAGGTTTGAAACAACTGCGCAAGCGAGGCCCACGTATTGCCATGGATGATTTTGGTTCGGGTCAATCCAGCTTGAGCCGCTTGCACACCTTGCCCTTTGACACAATCAAACTGGACAAGCAGTTTGCGCAGCAATTGACACACCCCATGGTGCATGCGATCGTCAAAGCAGCCGTCGATTTTGCGCGCCAATTCAACATTGAGCTGATCATCGAAGGCGCTGAAACACAACAGCAATGCGACACCCTTGCCGCACTCGGTTGTCAAACCGTTCAAGGCTATTACTTTGGACGCCCGGAACGCCTGGCGCATTGGCTGACATCAAATCAAAAATAAAAACGCATGCCTTACATCACGATCCGTTGGAAATTCATCATCACCGTTCTCGCCTCGACTGCATGGATGCTGCTTTCCATCTGGCTGTCGATTCCTTGGTTCGAATCACTCAGTGAACACACCACGCCAGCGATTGCCGCGTTTTTGATTGGCTTCATTGCCATCATTCCTGGCTTTATGAACGCGTTCATCATGGTCGCGCTGGCCTTGGACAAACGCCCGCCAGTGCCCACGCATTCACACTATCCCAGCGTGACGGTGTTGGTCGCGGCCTACAACGAAGCCTCGTCCATCGAAGACACCGTGCGCAGCTTGATGCGCCAAACTTACCCAAGCGACCTGCATGTCACCGTCATCAACGACGGCTCGGCAGACAGCACCGCCAACATCGTGCGCGACTTGTTGCCTGAGTTTTCGAATCTGACGCTGTTGGACTTGAAAAAGAATGGTGGCAAAGCCAACGCACTGAATCAAGGCTTGGCCGAGTGCCAAAGCGAGCTGGTCATCACCGTGGATGCCGACTGTTGGATTTGGAAAGATGGCATTCAAAATTTGGTCGGCCGTCGCTTAGCTGACCCGCCCAACACACGTGCGGTGGCGGGCGCCATCCTGATTCGCAACTCGCGCCAAAACTGGCTCACCAAAGCGCAAGAGTGGGACTACTTTTTGGGTATTGCGGCCATCAAGCGCATTCAATCGCTGTTTCAAGGCACCTTGGTGGCACAAGGCGCGTTTTCAGTCTATGACCGCGAGACCTTGGTCGAGGTCGGCGGCTGGCCCCACACCGTGGGTGAAGACATTGTGTTGACTTGGAAAATCTTGCGCGCTGGTTACCGCGTGGGCCATGCGGAGAACGCGATTGCACTGACACGCTGCCCCGACAACTTGACTCAATTCATCCGCCAACGCCAGCGTTGGTCGCGGGGCTTGATTGAAGCCTTCAAGATGACGCCCGACATTTTGTTGCAACGGCGCTTGCCCGTGTTCTACATCTGGTGGAACACGCTGTTTCCCTTCATGGATTTGGCCTACACCTTGGGCTTTATTCCTGGCTTGGTGTTGGCCATGTTCGGACACTTTTGGATCGTCGGCCCCATGACCTTGGCACTGTTGCCCATCAGCTTTGTCATGAACGCGTTGATGTATTCACGCAGCAAGGCCACCTTTGACGAGGTGGGGCTCACCGTGCGTCGCAACCGTTTGGGGTTGCTGTCTTACACCTTGGTTTACAGCATCGTTTTGCAACCCGCCTGCGTGTGGGGTTACATCAGCGAGCTGTTGAATTTACGCAAAACATGGGGAACGAAATGACACACAGAAGCATGCGCTTCACTCTCGCGGCGTTGCTCGTGGCTGGCAGTAGCTACGCCATGGCACAAAGCCCATGGGCGGTATCGCCAACTTGGAGCCACGCAAGTGACAGCGATGGCTTGGTCATCGACAAATGGACAGCACGTGCGCTGCCCCACTATCGCTCCGGCCTGGAATGGCAAGGGGTGGAATGGCAACAACAACGCTACACACAGAATGGCCAGACGCTCACAGGCCAAGGCATTCACTACATCGCTCAAAACCTCAACGCGCTGTCTGGCATGGGCTATGCCTATAAATTAGGCGTCAACCAAGGCCCTGAGCGCTCGCTGGTCACGGGTGAGGCGAACTGGAACCAAGCACTCAACGACCAGGTGCAATGGGGGCTGTTCGCCAGCCGCGACTGGGTCGAGTCACTGCCCGCGTTGCAACACCAGGTGCATTACGACTTGGTCGGCGGCAATGTGGACTACCGCGTACACCCACGCGTGACCCTGATTGGCTCTTTGGCTCAAACACACTTCTCCGATGGCCAAGACCGCCAGCAACAACGTGCACGCGCCATTTGGGACGCGTGGCCCGAACAAGGGGTGACGCTGCAATGGTCACACAAGCATCAGCTCGGTGAAAAAGACGTGGCCCAACGCCGGTACTTCAACCCCGAACGTTTGGATGAATCCATGGGGTTGATTGGCTGGCGGCGTAAATTTGAAGGATGGCAGGGGTACGCCCGGTTTGGACACGGGCAACAACGCATCGCCAATCAAGAGACCACACCTGCACGCCTCGCCGAGTTAGAACTGAGCAGCCCTATCTATGGGGCCTCTTATTTCAAAATACGTGCAGGCAGAACTGAGACCTTTGGCTATTACCAAAGCGGCAATGACGGACCAGGCTATGTCTACCGCTACATCGATGCGCAGTGGATCGTGCAACTAGGCCGGTGAGGCCGAAGTGGGCGCAACATCTGCCACAAAGGTAGACACCCGGTTGCGCCCGCCACGCTTGGCTTCGTACATGGCTTGGTCGGCATGCTGCTGAATCGCTTGCATGGTTTCTTGCTCCAAACTTTTCGTTGCCACACCGATACTGGCGGTGACCTTTAAGAGCACGCCATCGATTTCTATCTGAGTTTTTTCAATTTCACGGCGCAACGTTTCTGCCAGTTGTTGGGCCCCCGCCACCTCTGTATTGGGCAAGAACACAGAGAATTCCTCACCACCAATACGCCCCACCACATCACTTCGACGAATGGTGGCGTCAATGGTTTGTGCCACGGTACGCAACACATCATCGCCCACGGCATGTCCATAGGTGTCGTTGATTGATTTGAAGTGATCCAAATCAATGAACAAGACCGCGAACAACTGGTTGGACCGATGACTTGAATGAATCATCTGGTCACACGCACGGTAATACGCGCCGGCATTGAAAACGCCTGTTAACGGATCATGGCTGGCAAGCTCAAACAACTGAACGTTGTAGTCACGCATGCGTTTGAAGTAGGAGATCGATCGGTCGACATACGCATGAAATGACACACCAAAATAAAGCAACGCCAACACCCCGGTGGCCACAGCGTTGGCCGAGTAAGGCCGCTCTAAATGCGCATTCCCCATGACAAAACCCAGAATGGTGCCCCCCGTCACCAGCCACCCCGCGCGTTGCCCCAGCAAAATGAAAACGCAGGGCACGTTGGTGTAAAACCAAAGAATGCGAAGCTCATCCACAGAGACAAACATGGTTGAAGACGCCGACTCGACCAAACTCAACGCTTCATAGGTCCATCCGATCCACTTGAAACGTTCTGGTGA
>JBPCSU010000068.1:0-9449 GCA_051006815.1 Limnohabitans sp. | reverse complement strand
TCCTGCAGTTGCTAGGACAATTCGTGCATCACGACCTAGGACTAACCCTGATGAAAAGTGCCATTCCCCGCTACGACTTGTATGGCGATCAGCAGCAAAGCGGATGGACCAATTCGTTCCAGTTTGAATGGATACCCGTGCGTTCCTCGCCGTATAACTTCGATATTCGGCCGCACACGCACGATGCATTCATTCAAATTTTGTACCTCACGCAAGGTGAGGGCGAGGTTTTGGTGAACGATGCGCGGTACCAGGTGCACAGCCCTGCCTTGATCTTGGTACCTGCTCAAAACGTGCATGGGTTTCAGTTCAGTCCCACCATCGATGGTCCGGTGGTGACGGCGGCGCAAAAGCAGTTGGAGTCGATGGCTGCGTTGGTGATGCCCGAGTTGGTGTCGGTGCTGCGCAAGCCTGCGGTGTTGCAACTGGAAGAGTCCAGCCGCCATGCCGAGGCTTTGATGCCTTTGTTCTTAGGCATCGAACGGGAATGGCGTGTGCATGCGGTGGGGCAGGTGGCTGCAGGCATGTCGCTGGTGATGGCCTTGTTGGTGCAAGTGGCGCGTTTGAGTAATTTGCTTGAGCCTGCACGCATGTCAGGCAACTCGCGCAAGGCGCAACAGATCGAGAAGTTTCGGGCCTTGGTGGATGCGCACTTTCGCGAACGTCGCCCGATTGAAGACTACGCCAGCGAGATGGGGCTGACCGCCGGTCACCTGACCCGGTTGTGTCGCGAGGTGTTGAATGTCTCGAGCCAAGATGTGGTGAACGCGCGCATCTTGCACGAGGCGCAGCGCGAGTTGGTTTATTCAACCGATGGCATCAAGCAAATTGCCAACTTGGTGGGCTTTGTGGATGAAGCCTACTTCACCCGGTTCTTTCGTAAGCACACGGGGTTCACGCCTTCTGAATTTCGTGTGCGGGCCTTGCGTTCGATGAACACACCGACGCTGTGAGGCATCAAGCCTCGTCGGCGTCGGGTTCGCCGGCTTGGTCGATCTTCTCCATGTTGTCGAGCAGCTTCATCAGGTAGTGCAGGGTGTGTGTCAGGTCGCCGGTCGAGAAATCGGTCAACGCGGCTTCGTAGTACGCACGAATTTTGGGTTGTGCGTCTTTCTCCCACACCTTGCGTCCGTGCTGGGTCATCGTCACGCGTTTGGCGCGGCGGTCGCGGGTGTCGGCCAGCAATTCAATGTGCCCGTCACGCTCCATGCGGCCAATTTGGCCAGACAAGTTTTGCCGGCTCACCATCAGGTAACGCGCTAAATCACCCACGCTCATGCCACCTTCTGCTTCGCTGCGTGACAAGGCGCCAAGCACCGCCCATTGCTGTGTGGTGAGGCCTTCTTTTTCAACGGCACGGGTACCTGTTTTGTGCAACATGTTGGCACATTGGTACAGACGAAAGAACAACCTGTTGGCTAATTCCATGCGGGCATTGTTGTTGTTTTGTTTAGGGTAAACCATAGCAATTCAGCTTTAAAAAGGCTTGTGAAGTCAATTTGTGTTCACGTAATATACGTAAACACATTGACATAAATGCACGCCTAGACGTTGCATGATGTTGATGCAAAGCATAACAACCTTGCCAACCATGGAGAGCAGCATGCAGAAAATGAAAAACAAAACCGTCATCGTCACCGGAGGGGCGGGAGGTATCGGTAGTGCGACGTGCCGTCGCCTCGCCGCTGACGGCGCCAAAGTGGCCGTGTTTGACATGAACCTTGAGGCTGCCAACCAAGTGGCTCAAGACATCCAAGCGGCGGGTGGCCAAGCTGCTGCGTTCAAGTGCGACATCACCGACCGCGCTGCGGTGGATGCTGCGGTGGCTGCCGCCATTGCGCAGTTGGGACCGATTGATGTGTTGGTGAACAACGCAGGTTGGGATGTGTTCAAACCCTTCGTTAAAACCGTGCCCGATGAGTGGAGCAAGCTGATTGCCATCAACCTCACTGGTGCGTTGCACATGTTGCATGCGGTGTTGCCTGGCATGGTGGAGCGCAACGCAGGTCGCGTGGTCAACGTGGCTTCGGATGCCGCACGTGGCGGCTCTTCTGGTGAAGCGGTGTACTCCGCTTGCAAAGGCGGTTTGGTGTCGTTGTCGAAAACCTTGGCGCGTGAGCACGCGCGCCACAACATCACGTTCAACGTGGTTTGCCCAGGCCCCACCGACACCGCGCTGTTGGCCGATGTGGTGGGTGGGGCGCGTGACCCAGCCAAGTTGGTCGAGGCCTTCCGCAGTGCGATTCCATTGGGACGTTTGGGCCAGCCCGACGACTTGGCCAATGCGATTGCTTTCTTTGGCAGCGACGACGCTTCTTTCATCACCGGTCAGGTCATCAGCGTGTCTGGTGGATTGACCATGCACGGTTGATTTCAAACATTCCTTCTACTTGGAGATACACATGCAATTCGAAGACATCCTCTATGAGAACCGCAACGGCGTGGCTTGGATCACGATCAACCGTCCAGACAAAATGAATGCGTTTCGTGGCACCACCTGTGACGAAATCATCAAAGCCATGAACAAAGCGGGCTATGACCGCAGCGTGGGCTGCATTGTGTTGGCTGGCGCCGGTGACCGTGCGTTTTGCACCGGAGGTGACCAATCGGCCCACGACGGCAACTACGACGGCCGCGGCACCATTGGCTTGCCGATGGAGGAATTGCACAACGCCATTCGCGATGTGCCCAAGCCCGTGATTGCGCGTGTGCAAGGTTTCGCCATCGGCGGGGGCAATGTGTTGTGCACGATTTGTGACCTGACCATTTGTTCCGACAAGGCTGTCTTTGGCCAAGTAGGACCCAAGATGGGTTCGGTCGATCCAGGTTACGGCACTGCGTTTTTGGCGCGTGTGGTGGGCGAGAAAAAAGCCCGCGAAATTTGGTATCTCAACCGCCGCTACACCGGTGCCGAAGCCGTGGCGATGGGCCTGGCCAACGTGTGTGTGCCGCACGACCAGTTGGACGCCGAGGTGCAAAAGTGGGGCGAGGAAATTTGTGAACGCAGTCCCACGGCGCTGGCCATTGCCAAGCGCAGCTTCAATGCCGACACCGCCCACCAAGCGGGCATTGCCGGTATGGGCATGTACGCACTCAAGCTGTACTACGACACCGATGAGTCACGCGAAGGGGTGAATGCGTTGCGAGACAAACGCAAGCCTGAATTCCGCAAATACGCCAAGTAAGCACCCCCAGTCCTGCGTTGCACAAGGAGCCCTTTGATGAATCCTAATCCCTACATTAACGAAGACTTGCAAGCCCTGGCTGAGACGGTGCGCCGCTTTGCCGATGAGCGCGTTAAGCCTGGTTTTTTAGAGCGCGACAAAACACGCGAGTTCGACCGTGAACTGTTGCGTGAAATGGGCGGACTCGGCTTCATTTGTCCCGAATTGCCAGAGGCGTTTGGTGGCTTGGGCATGGGCTGCTTGGCCGCAGGTGTGATTCACGAAGAAATTGCACGCGCCGATTTGAGCTTCTCGTATTTGAATTTGTTGGCGTCGTTGA
Organism: Limnohabitans sp.; assembly: GCA_051006815.1. Lineage (GTDB taxonomy): Bacteria > Pseudomonadota > Gammaproteobacteria > Burkholderiales > Burkholderiaceae_C > Limnohabitans. The sequence goes on along the minus strand of JBPCSU010000068.1, from coordinate 5,945 downwards.
ACGGCCAAATTTTGTCCAAATACGGCAACCCAGAGGTGGTCGGTCCTTGGTTGAAAAAACTCACCCAAGGTGAAGCCATTTGTGCGATTGCCCTGACTGAGCCACGTGGCGGTTCGGATGCAGCCAATCTGCGTTTGCGAATTGACCGCGAGGGTGATTTCTATGTCATTAATGGCGAAAAAACCTCCATCTCTGCAGCCGATCAAGCGGACATCACCGTGGTGTTTGGTCGCACAGGCAAACCAGAAGACGGCGCGCATGGCGTGACGGCGCTGTTGGTGCCCATGGACACCCCCGGCTTGACCACCAACCGATTTGATTGCCATGGTCAACGCGCCATTGGCCGTGGGTCTATCTTTTTCGAAAACGTGCGCGTGCCCGTGAACCACCGCTTGGGCGAAGAGAACAAAGGCTTTGTGCAAGTCATGCACGGGTTTGATTTTTCACGCTCGCTGATTGGCTTGCAATGTCTGGCTGTGGCGCGTGTGGCACTCGAGGAGACTTGGGAATACATCACCCAACGTCAGGCGTTTGGTCAGCCTTTGTCGGCCTTCCAAGGGGTGACGCATCCGTTGGCTCAGTTTGATACCGAAGTCGAAGGCGCACGCTTGTTGTGCCTGCAAGGCTTGTGGTTGAAAGACAAGGGTTTGCCCCATACGGCAGAGGCGGGGATGGCCAAGTGGTGGGGCCCCAAACTGGCCTACGATGTGATTCACCAGTGCTTGCTGTGCTATGGCCACGGGGGTTACGACCGCGGTCTGATGGAGCAACGCTTGCGTGATGTGTTGGGTTTCCAGATTGGTGACGGTACCGCACAAATCATGAAAACCATCATCGCCCGCACCCGTGCAGGACGCAAGTTCGTTCCCGCCTGACAGTTTGGTTTCGACAATAAAAAAACACGCATCCACCCAGGAGACAACCATGGAATTTGACGCAGTATTGATCCCCTCTCGCCGTGCCCACAGCGTGGCCCAAGGCTTGTGGCATGACCGCACCATCAACGACGATTTAGATGCTTGCGTCGCCGCATGCCCGGACAAAACAGCGCTCACGGCGGTGCAAGCGGAGAGCGGTCAAGTCACGCGCTTCACCTACCGCGAGCTGTCGCAAATGGCCGACCGTGTGGCTGTGGGCTTGAGCAAGTTGGGCGTGGGACACAACGACATCGTGGCCTGCCAATTGCCCAACTGGTGGCAGTTCACCATCACCTATTTGGCGTGCTCACGTTTGGGCGCGGTGATGAACCCGCTCATGCACATCTTCCGCGAGCGCGAGCTGTCGTTCATGCTCAAACATGGCGAAGCCAAGGTGCTGATCATTCCACAGACCTTCCGCGGTTTTGACTACGAAAAAATGGTCCATGACCTTCAACCCAGCCTGCCCCATCTGAAGCATGTGGTGGTGGTCAATGGCACAGGCGCGAACAGCTTTGACGCTTTGCTGAGCGGCCCCGAGTGGGAGAAAGACAGCCAAGCGAAGACGGTTTTGACGCAGCACCGTCCAGGCCCAGACGATGTGACCCAGCTCATCTACACCTCGGGCACCACTGGCGAACCCAAGGGCGTGATGCACACCGCCAACACGGTGATGGCCAACATCATTCCCTACGCCGCCCGCTTGCATTTGAATGCCGACGACGTGGTGTTGATGGCGTCTCCCATGGCGCACCAAACAGGTTTCATGTATGGCTTGATGATGCCCATCATGCTCAAGTCGAGCGCGGTGTTGTTGGATGTGTGGGAGCCTTTGCGTGCCATCGAATTGATTCGCACCGAAGGGGCCACCTTCACCATGGCTTCCACCCCGTTCTTGACCGACTTGGCGAAGAACGTGGAAGAGTCGGGTCAATCGGTTCCGACCTTGCGTACCTTCTTGTGTGCGGGGGCACCGATCCCTGGTCCGTTGGTGGAACAGGCGCGCAGCGTCTTGGGCACCAAGATTGTGTCGGCCTGGGGCATGACCGAAAACGGCGCGGTGACCTTGATTGAGTTGAACGACCCAGACGAACGCGCGTTCACCACCGATGGGTTGCCCCTGCCCGGTGTGGAATTGAAAGTAGTGAACGACGATGGCGTGGCCTTGCCCCCCGGTGAGGCGGGCAAGTTGTATGTGCGTTCGTGTTCCAACTTTGGCGGCTACTTGAAGCGCGCCCATTTGAATGGCACAGACGCCGATGGCTGGTTTGACACGGGCGACTTGGCACGCTTGGATGCGCAAGGCTATGTGCGCATCACGGGCCGCAGCAAAGACGTGATCATCCGCGGTGGCGAGAACATTCCCGTGGTGGAGATTGAGTCTTTGCTGTACCGCCATCCGGCTATTGCCATGGCAGCGATCGTCTCGTATCCCGACGAACGCTTGGGCGAGCGTGCTTGTGCGGTGGTGGTCCTCAAGCCCAACCAAACACTCGACCTGCCAGGTTTGGTGGACTACCTCAAATCGCAAAAAGTGGCTGTGCAGTACATCCCCGAAAAGTTGGAAATCCGCGATGCCATGCCTGCCACACCTTCTGGAAAAATTCAGAAATTCAAGCTGCGTGAAATCTTGCGCGAACAGTTGGGTTGAACGGCATGGCGCTCGACAAAGAATCGTTTGACATCTTGTTGCCGACGCTGCAACGCTTCATTCAAGAGCGTTTGGTGCCTGCAGAAAATCACCTGGAAGAGCACGACGAGGTGCCTGCTGACATCGTGGAAGACATGAAGGCCATGGGGCTGTTTGGTCTGTCGATTCCTGAAGAGTTTGGTGGCATTGGTTTGTCAATGTGCCAAGAAGTGCAAGTGGCGTACGAGATTGGCAAAACCTCGTTGGCATTTCGTTCGGTCTTTGGCACCAACGTGGGCATTGGTTCGCAAGGCATCTTGATGGATGGCACGCCTGAGCAAAAAGCCACCATCTTGCCCAAGGTGGCGAGTGGTGAACTCATCATGTCGTTTGCGCTCACCGAGCCTGATGCGGGTTCGGATGCGGCGTCGCTCAAAACACGTGCCGACTTAGATGGCGATCACTATGTGCTCAACGGCACCAAGCGTTACATCACCAATGCGCCACGTGCGGGTGCCTTCACCTTGATGGCACGCACGGGTGGACCGGGGGCGAGTGGGGTGTCTTCTTTCATCGTGCCCGCAGATTTACCTGGCATCAAGCTGGGCAAGACCGACAAAAAAATGGGCCAACGTGGCACCAAAACCTGTGACGTGATTTTGGAAAATGTGCGCGTGCCTGCGGCCAACATCATTGGTGGCGTGCCCGGACAAGGTTTCAAGACCGCCATGAAAGTGCTCGACCGCGGTCGCTTGCACATCTCTGCGGTGGCTTGCGGCATGGCGCAGCGCATCATTGGCGAGGCCACGACCTATGCGCGTGACCGCAAACAGTTTGGCAAAGCGATTGGCGAGTTCCAATTGATTCAAGCCATGTTGGCAGACAGCCAAGCGGAGTTGTTGGCCGGCTGGTCGTTGGTGCAAGACGTGGCCGAACGCTTTGATGGCAAACCAGCCCATGTGTCAGACCCCGATGTGTCCATGCGTGTGTCGTGTGCCAAATTGTTCTGTACCGAAATGGTGGGACGCGTGGCCGACCGGGGTGTGCAAGTGCACGGCGGTGCGGGTTACATCAACGAATACCCAGTGGAACGGTTTTACCGCGATGTGCGCTTATTGCGACTCTACGAAGGCACAACCCAAATTCAACAACTTATCATTGGGCGTGAACTGTTGCGTCAAATGTCCTAGGACATTTCATTTTTTAAATTTCAGGAGCCTCCATGTCTTCTTCCAGCAAATTCCATTGGGATGACCCCTTCATGCTCGATCTGCAATTGACAGACGAAGAGCGCCAAGTCAAAGACGCGGCTGCAGCTTACTGTCAAGAGCGTTTGGCACCGCGGGTGTTGGAAGCGTTCCGCCATGAAAAAACCGATGCCTCCATCTTCCGTGAGATGGGCGAGTTGGGCTTGCTCGGTCCCACCATTCCCGAAGCCTACGGCGGTGCGGGTTTGAACTATGTGTGTTACGGCTTGGTGGCACGCGAAGTAGAGCGCGTGGACTCGGGCTATCGCTCGATGATGAGCGTGCAATCGTCCCTGGTGATGGTGCCCATCAACGAGTTCGGCACCGAAGCGCAAAAGCAAAAGTACTTGCCCAAGCTCGCCACAGGTGAGTGGATTGGCTGCTTCGGTTTGACCGAACCCAACCATGGCTCAGACCCCGGCAGCATGATCACCCGTGCCAAAAAAGTGGCTGGTGGCTACTCGCTTTCAGGCGCGAAGATGTGGATCACCAACAGCCCCATCGCCGATGTGTTTGTGGTGTGGGCCAAAGACGATGCGGGTGCCATTCGTGGTTTCATCTTGGAAAAAGGTTGGAAAGGGCTGACTGCCCCCGCCGTGCACGGCAAGGTGGGCTTGCGTGCCTCGATCACCGGTGAAATCGTGATGGACGAGGTGTTTGTCCCCGAAGAAAACGCCTTCCCCGATGTGCGCGGTTTGAAAGGCCCATTCACTTGCTTGAACAGCGCGCGCTACGGCATTGCCTGGGGCGCTTTGGGTGCGGCAGAGGACTGCTACCACCGTGCGCGCCAATACGTGTTGGACCGCCAACAGTTTGGTCGTCCACTGGCAGCCAACCAATTGATTCAAAAGAAATTGGCCGACATGTTGACCGACATCAGCCTGGGCCTGCAAGGTTGCTTGCGCTTGGGGCGCATGAAAGACGAAGGCATTGCAGCGGTGGAAATCACCTCCATCCTCAAGCGCAACAGCTGCGGAAAGTCGCTCGACATCGCGCGCTTGGCCCGCGACATGATGGGTGGCAACGGCATCAGCGATGAGTTTGGTGTGGCGCGCCACTTGGTCAACCTGGAGGTGGTCAACACCTACGAAGGTACGCACGATGTGCATGCGCTCATCTTGGGCCGTGCCATCACGGGTATTGCTGCGTTCAGCAATTGAGGACAGGGTCTCGCGAAGGCCCCACATGGCAGACGCCTGATTTCATGCGTCTGCCATGTGTTTTTTGGGGATGGCGATAATCCTTGCATCACTGTTTTCAAAGGGGTAGGTCATGCAGGTACGTCGTTCGTGGGTGTGGGGTTGGGTGGTTGCACTCGGCCTCGGGTTTTCGCTTTTCAGCAGCCTGTCTGCACATGCGCAAACCTATCCCAGCAAGCCTTTGCGCATCGTGGTGCCTTTTGGTGCTGGTGGCGTGGCAGATTTAACAGCGCGTACCGTGGCGCAAAAAATGTCCGAAGGTTTGGGGCAATCGGTGGTCATCGACAACCGTCCCGGCGCGGGTGGCATCGTGGCCGCAGAAACGGTGGCCAAGTCAGAGCCCGATGGCTACACCTTGCTGCTGATGTCCAACGCGAATGCGGTGAGCGCTGGTTTGTTTAAATCGCTCCCTTTTGATCCGCTGAAAGACTTCACGCCTGTCTCCCTGATGGGCACCTTCGATTTGGCGGTGGTGACCAGCGCAGATTCACGTTTTCAAACCTTGCCTGAACTGCTAGCGTGGGCCAAGGCCAACCCAGGCAAGCTCAATATTGGCAGCATCAACATTGGCAGCACGCAACACTTGACCGCTGAGTTGTTCAAATCTGCCGCGGGGTTGGATGCGCAAGTGGTGCCCTTCAACGGCACGCCTGCGGTGATGACCGCGTTGCGCGGCGGCCAAATTGATGTGGCGCTGGAAGTGTTGAGCCCTGTGCTGCCGCAAATCAAAGGCGGCGCGTTGAAAGCCTTGGCGGTCACTGGCCAAAAGCGCAGCAGCGCCTTGCCACAGGTCCCCACCGCCAAAGAGGCAGGCATTCCGAGTTTGGTGTCAGCTTCATGGAACGGCTTGGGCGTGCCTGCCAAAACGCCTGCGGCCGTGGTGGAGCGCTTGAACAAAGAAGTCAATGCCGCTTTGCAAAACCCTGCGGTGCGCCAAAAATTGTTGGACTTG
>JBPCSU010000067.1:0-2544 GCA_051006815.1 Limnohabitans sp. | reverse complement strand
CAGCCTTGGCCCACGATCAATGATGCGCCTTCGGGGTGTTCATCCCGATCTGGTCAAGGTGGTTCAGCAAGCCATCAAGCTGTCAACAGTTGATTTCACTGTACTTGAAGGACTTCGCTCAATCGAGCGGCAACGCACACTGGTAGACTCCGGTGCAAGTCAAACCCTGAACTCCCGACATCTGACCGGTCATGCGGTCGATCTGGGAGCTTGGGTTGACAACCAAGTGGACTGGTCATGGCCGTTGTATGCGCAGATCAATGCTGCAATGCAACAGGCGTCCAAGCAGTCTGGCGTTTTAATCATCTGGGGCGGCGGGTGGAAGACGTTTAAGGACGGCCCACATTTTGAACTACCCCGAAAGGAATATCCATGAATGCAACCATCGTACAGGCCATTGTGCGCCATCTGTTGACCACTGTTGGCGGTGGCTTTCTTGTCTCATTTGGCCTGACAGGCGGCGCACTGGACGCCGTTATCGGTGCGATTTCGACGTTGGCTGGCGTGGCGTGGTCACTTTATGACAAACGCAACGTAGATCAGAGGACCCCAGATCAGCCAGGCCAATAAGGCCAAGAGCGCCCAATAGGCCAAAGACTGCAACTGTCTGCGCCAGATCGTGGGTGGTAACGGGTCTTTAGCCTTCATCGTTGGACGATATGACGCCACACGGACCGGACAGTCCCGACCTTGGTTACAGTTTCCGTATTCGTCGCAGCAGTTTGGCATGTCTCGCTCCTTTTAAACACTGTGTAGTAGCCTGGTGGCTTGGTCTGCTCGTTGTCCAAGTAACCGCGTAGCCACTTGGAGCCGCCAAGTTCCTTGAACTTTGCCATTTGGGAATTCGACAGACGAATCTGCCGGGCCTTTATGGGTTCAGGCGGTTTGGGTCTGGGCATTTCCAACCATCCTTTGCAACAGAACTTCAGCGCTTTTACGCGCCCTGTAATCGGCAGAAATCGTCTTGCGGGGCTTGATGGGCCGAGCAGCGTCTTTGCCAACGCCGAACATAAAGATGCGCATAGACGCCCGCCCCTCGCCTTCCCACATGCAGATGTGAATGATGCCCTGCCGGTGCATCTCGCGTGTCCAATCGTAGACGGTCAAAACGTGCAGCCCGGTGTCTTCGGCCAGCTCTTTGCATGTGCGCGTGCCCTCCATGAGCAGCTTGCACATGATCGAAAATGTCATGGCGTTGACCTTGTGCCCCCGACGTGAGCCTATCCGACGGCGTACCGAGGTGTCAACGTTCATGCTTCCCCCTTGATGCGTTCTTTGCAAATTTCATACTTCGGCTCATGCGCCCCAACAGGTCGAATAAAACGTGGGTATTCGCCGTATTTGTAAAAATCCAATGGCGTGTGCTCGTGCAAATTGTGTGGTGTCAAAGGCTCAATGATTGGAACCTTGACTAAGCGATAAGGCGTGTTGTCTCTCATGCGTCCCCCTTGATGCCGTTTGCTGTTCTCTGTAATCTGCATTTGGTATGGACGACATAGCCTTGCCCGTAGTTGTAGAACTCTTGCCCAATTTGTAACCGCCCATTGCAAATGGCGCATCTATGTGGGGCAAATGGCCCGTTAGGTGGAAACAACTTGCTTGGTTCGCGTGGGTCTGGAAATACTGGCGTCATGCTTCCCCCTTGATTGGCTCACTCACAATCCGACCACAAAATTTGCATTCTTTGTGGAAGTAGCCGTTGTAAATCCAGCCGCTACGCGCCCCAAGGTGGCCTGTCTTTTCGCACAGCCACCAGCCAAGTCGCGTGTACCAGGTTTGTCCCATGTCTTACTCCTTAATGCCGTGGGCGGCTTCGTCGTTTGAGCCAGCAACATAGGTGCGCTTTTGCTCACGCTTGCTGTCAACCGTCCACCATGCCGTCTTTCCTCGTTCGCACATGAAATCGATGACCATCTTGCCAAGGTCGGCATAATCTTCTTTATTCAGCGAAAGCACTTCTTCATCCGCATCAGCGAAATCTTCGGCAAGATCATTCTCGATCTGCTCATGGATTTGCTCTCCAAGTCTCCATGCACGCTCTCTGCGGAGTAGTTCTTTGGCGTTGATCATTGGAGCGACAAGGTATTCAACCTCAGTGCCAGGTTCGTAGTCACCATCAATGTCAAACTCGCGTTCACCGCAGGCTTCGGCCTCGGTGTCGTAGCAGGTCACACGCTCGTCGCCGTCCATGTATGCGGCCCAGCGTTCTGGCTCTGCCACAGGCTGCGCCTGCTCAGGTTGGCGGGGGGGTGGGGCGGTGTATAGGTCGGACACCTTGATCCATCGCGCATCGCAGTCTGTAATGCCGTCTGGCGTGGTGATGCGAGTGCGCCCAGTTTCTCCGTGTTGCCACATCGTTGCCACTGGCTGCGTCTGCTCTGCGTAGCACTCTTTGCAACAGCCGTCTGAAACCCCATGTTTGCAAGGCTGCTCTGCCTGCTCGGCCAGCGTTTCATAGATCGCGTTCAGCGTCTCTCTGGCTTTCTGTTTATATTCGTAGTCCATTGCATTGACGCGGTTTATCCACTCCAACGCCTCCAGCGC
>JBPCSU010000066.1:0-10744 GCA_051006815.1 Limnohabitans sp. | reverse complement strand
TACCTCAAAGGCGGCGGCGTGCCATCTTTGATCGCTGTGTACCAAGACAAGTCTGGCAAAGCCCGTGACTTGGCTTTGAGCTACGCCATGGCCAACGGTGGTGGCAAAGGCGGCATCATCGAAACCAACTTCAAAGAAGAAACAGAAACCGACTTGTTCGGTGAACAAGCCGTGTTGTGCGGTGGCGCTGTGGAATTGGTGAAGATGGGTTTCGAAACATTGACCGAAGCTGGCTACGCCCCCGAAATGGCTTACTTCGAGTGCTTGCACGAGTTGAAGTTGATCGTGGACTTGATGTACGAAGGCGGCATTGCCAACATGAACTACTCCATCTCGAACAACGCTGAGTATGGCGAGTACGTGACCGGTACCGAAGTGATCAACGAGCAATCACGCGAAGCCATGCGCAACGCATTGAAGCGCATTCAAACCGGTGAATACGCCAAGATGTTCATCTTGGAAGGTAAAACCAACTACCCAAGCATGACCGCACGCCGTCGTTTGAACGCTGAGCATGCGATTGAGATCGTGGGCGCTAAGTTGCGCGCCATGATGCCTTGGATTTCCAAGAACAAACTGGTTGACCAAACCCGCAACTAAGCATCTGCTAGCTTGCACGAGCAAAGGCCACTTCGGTGGCCTTTGTCATTTTTGTTCTCACTTGACGCAGCGCTTACACTCTAGGCCTACTTTTCGGAGCCCGACGAATGTCAGATTTACACGACCAAACAGAGGAATACGTGCCTCGTAAGCCCAGCAAAGGCATTTATGTCTTGACGAATTTGTTTACTTTGGCGGCCTTGTTTGGCGGCTTTTACGCCTTTGTGATGGCCATGAATGATCGCATTGAAATGGCGGCCATTGGGGTGTTTTGTGCCATGGTGCTCGACAGCTTGGATGGTCGTGTGGCGCGCATGACCAATACACAAAGTGCCTTTGGTGAGCAAATGGACTCTTTGGCTGACATGGTGTCTTTTGGTGCTGCACCCGCTTTGATTTCTTATGAATGGGCCTTGAAAGGGGCGGGGCGTTGGGGTTGGATGGCCGCGTTTGTGTACATCTCGTGTGCCGCCCTGCGTTTGGCACGTTTCAACGTGAATACTGCAGTGGTGGATCGTCGGTTTTTCCAAGGTTTGCCTTCGCCTGCTGCTGCTGCTTTGGTGATGGGCTTTATCTGGCTGATGAATGACATGGGTTACCAAGGTGCCGATGTGATTTGGGTGATGTTTGCGGTCTGCTTGTATTCTGGTTTGACCATGGTCACCAACGTCCCGTTCTACAGTTTCAAAGACGTGCAAATGAAGAGGAGCGTGCCATTTGCAGTGATCGTTCTGTTGGCGTTGGTCATTGGTGTGATCAACATTCATCCACCCATTGTGTTGTTTGCCTTGTTCATGATGTACGGCTTGAGTGGCTATGTGTTGTATGCATGGCGCCGTGCCAAAGGCATGCAAACCAGCGTCATCAGCACGTCCACAGATGAACCCGACGAAGAAGGTTTGCACAAATGAGACAGCCAAGCCTGAAAGGGCTTTGGCTTTGTGCTAAATTCCATGCATGACAAATTTTTCGCTGGCACTACTGCTTCTATCCCCCAACGGGCGGAGTTGGTAGCGCACGCGCAAAACCCCACAAGGCCCGTATGCACTTGCAGCGGGCCTTTTGCTTTGGGGTTGAATCAAACGTTGCAAGTTTTTTAGGAATCTAGGAGTCCTACCATGACCGACAAACTCATCATTTTTGATACCACCTTGCGCGATGGCGAACAGTCCCCTGGCGCGTCTATGACGCGTGATGAAAAGCTGCGCATTGCGCGTCAGTTGGAACGTCTGAAAGTGGATGTCATTGAAGCCGGTTTTGCCGCCAGCTCAAATGGTGATTTTGAAGCGGTCCAAGGCATTGCCAATGCCATCAAGGACTCCACCATTTGTTCGTTGTCGCGTGCGAATGACCGCGACATCAGCCGCGCCGCTGAAGCGCTCAAAGGGGCCAACAGAGCACGAATTCATACCTTCATTGCCACTTCGCCTTTGCACATGGAGAAGAAGTTGCGCATGTCGCCCGAGCAGGTGCTTGAGCAAGCCAAACAATCGGTGCGTTTTGCGCGTAACTTGGTGGGCGACATTGAGTTCAGTGCGGAAGACGGTTACCGCAGCGAGATGGATTTTCTGTGTCGCGTGGTCGAGGCGGTGATTGCCGAAGGTGCGACCACTATCAATATTCCAGACACGGTGGGTTATGCCATTCCAGAGTTGTATGGCAACTTCATCAAAACCTTGCGCGAGCGCGTGCCCAACAGTGACAAAGCCATTTGGTCGGTTCACTGCCACAACGACTTGTGCATGGCGGTTGCCAACTCCTTGGCCGGGGTGAAGATTGGTGGTGCGCGTCAGGTGGAGTGCACGATCAACGGTTTGGGTGAGCGCGCAGGAAACTGCTCGTTGGAAGAAGTGGTCATGTCGATCAAAACCCGCCGCGACTATTTCAACCTTGACTTGAATATTGATACCAAGCAAATCGTGGCAGCCAGTCGCATGGTCAGCCAAACCACTGGATTTGTGGTGCAGCCAAACAAAGCGGTCGTGGGTGCCAATGCGTTTGCGCATGCGTCAGGCATTCACCAAGATGGCGTTTTGAAGGCTCGTGATACCTACGAAATCATGCGCGCGGAAGATGTGGGTTGGAGTGCCAACAAAATCGTGCTTGGCAAACTCAGTGGTCGCAATGCGTTCAAGCAACGCTTGGAAGACTTGGGCGTGCAGATGGAAAGCGAGGCAGACATCAATACCGCATTTGCCAAGTTCAAAGAATTGGCCGATCGCAAAAGCGAAATTTTTGATGAAGACATCTTGGCTTTGGTGAGCGAAGAGTCGGTTGACAGCGCCAGCGAGCAATTCTCGTTTGTCTCCTTGTCGCAACACAGTGAGACGGGCGAGCGTCCGCATGCCAGCGTGGTGTTCACCGTGGCAGGCAAGGAAGTCAAAGGCGTTTCGGATGGCAACGGTCCGGTCGATGCCTCGCTGAAGGCGATTGAGTCACACGTCAAAAGTGGGGCTGAGATGGTCTTGTATTCGGTCAATGCGATCAGCGGATCGACGGAAAGCCAAGGAGAAGTCACGGTGCGGCTGCAAAACAGTGGGCGCGTGGTGAATGGCGTGGGCTCAGATCCTGACATCGTGGTCGCGTCCGCCAAAGCTTACTTGAGCGCGCTGAATAAATTACAAAGCAAATCAGATCGGGTGGCGGCACAAGGTTAATTTGCCAAAGCACTAGTCTTATCGGTTTTGTTAAATAGGTCACGCAAGTCTTTGATCTTGCGTGACTTTTCTTTTTTTGTTAGACTAGTGCGAATATGTTTTTCAAGCCCAAGGAACACCTCTTGAAACGACTGCTGATTGCGACCTCGCTCGGATTTGTGACATCGCTGTGCGCCATGCACGCTGAGGCGACGACGACCCCACACAAAAAATCAACTGTTCAAAAAACCAAACCCACGGTGGTGAAGACGCATGTGCGTCGTCCTGCGGCCAAAGCGGCTCCCGTGGTTGCCTCCTTTGGCCAAAAAGCGGGCTTGCACGCCACCAGCGATATCTTGGACTTGAAGTCCAGCGTGGCCTATGTGATCGACCAAGACACCCACGAAGTGCTGCTGAGTAAAAACGACCAAGCCGTTCTTCCTATCGCTTCCATTACCAAGTTGATGACCGGCTTGATCATCAGCGAAGCCAAGTTGCCCATGGATGAGTCCATCACCATCACGCAAGATGATGTGGATACCGAAAAAGGCAGCAGCTCACGCTTGCGCGTTGGGGCTACTTTGACACGTGGTGAGTTGTTGCATTTGGCGCTGATGGCCAGTGAAAACCGTGCAGCGCATGCGTTGGGACGCACCTATCCAGGCGGTATGTCTGCTTTCGTGGGCTTGATGAATACCAAGGCCGCTCAGTTGGGCATGCGCGACACGCGTTACATTGAACCCACCGGCCTGTCGAGCCAAAACCAATCGAGCGCCAAAGATTTGGCGACGTTGGTCGGCAATGCTTACCATGACGCCACTTTGCGCGAGCTGTCAACTTCGCCCAGCTACAAAGTGGAAGTGGGAAATCGTACCTTGCAATACAACACCACCAACCGCTTGGTAAAAAACCCAAATTGGGACATCGGCTTGCAGAAAACAGGCTACATCTCCGAAGCGGGTCAGTGCTTGGTGATGCAGGCCAAGGTCGCAGGGCGCAAATTGATCATGGTGTTCTTGGACTCGGCGGGCAAACTCAGCCGCATTGGCGATGCTGAACGTGTTCGCAAATGGGTTGAAACCAACCACGGTGCGCGTCCACAAACTTAAACCTTTGTAGGTTTAAATTAAAAAAGCCAGCATTTGCTGGCTTTTTTGTTTGTCTATTTGGGTCAAGGTTTAGTTTTGATTTTCTTTGTAACCCATGGCGTAAGAGATCGCTTGGGTGGTGGCTTGCAGCTTGGGTAGCCAGCTTTCGTCCAAGCGATCTGCCGGTGCAGAAATGGACAGGCCTGCTACCAATTTACCTTGGTCATCGTAGATGCCTGAGGCCATGCAGCGCACACCCAGTTCAAGTTCTTCGTTGTCGCGCGCCACGCCGTATTGACGCACTTTAGACAGTTCACGTTCCAATGCAGGTAGCTGCGTCAAGCTGTTGCGTGTTTGCCCGCTAAGACCGGTGCGCGTGGCGTAGGCGCGTACACGTTGGGCATCGTCCATGGCCAAAAACAATTTACCCACCGATGTCAAGTGCAGCGGGGCTCGGCCGCCAATCGCACGTACCACTTGCATGCCTGAGCGTTCGCTGAATGCGCGCTCGACATACACAATTTCATCGCCTTGACGAACGCTCAAGTTGACCGGTTGTTGGATCAGCTTGTGCAATTCACGCATGGGTTGGAATGCGACATCGCGCACATTCAAACGGCCTTTGACGAGGTTGCCTAGCTCGAGCAAACGCATGCCTAGGCGGTAGCTGCCGGCTTCTGGACGGTCGACAAAGCGACCGACGGCCAGGTCGTTCAAAATTCGATGGGTGGTGGAAGGGTGTAGCCCTGTTCGCTCGCTGATTTCTTTGAGCGAGATGGCTTCTTCTCGGGACGCCAGCACATCTATGAGCGTGAACATGCGCTCAATGACTTGAATATTGGGCGTGGCAGGCACAGTTGATTTACGCATGATGTAATTTTATCATGTGAAATCAAAATTCATCCATTCCCCTGCGATCAGGCGTTGGTGGGGAAGAAAGCCAGATTTGTAGCGCATCTTGGGACTACCTTCGATCCAATAGCCCAGGTACAGATAAGGCATGCCCAAAGTTTTGGCTTGTTCAATTTGCCACATCACGTTGTAGGTGCCATAACTGGCGTGGTCCTCAGGCTCGTAAAACGTGTAGACAGCAGAAATGCCATCGTTCAAGACATCAACGATCGAAACCATTTTCAGCACCCCCAAGGTGCTGTTATCGCTGGGGGGCTCACGAAACTCAATCAACCGGCTGTTCACGCGACTTTGTAGCAAGAACTGTGTGTATTGCTCGGTGCTGTCTTCATCCATGCCGCCCCCTGCATGCCGCAAGGTTTGGTAACGCAAATAAAGGGCGTAGTGCTCGGGCTCAAACCCGAGTTTCAAAATACGAACCTGCAGATGTTGATGTTGTCGCCAAGCGCGGCGTTGGCTGCGTGTGGCTTGGTAAGCGCGTGTGTCCACGCGCAGTGGGGTGCAGGCTTGGCAACTGTCGCAATAGGGGCGATAGGTGAAGAGCCCGCTGCGACGGAACCCTTGATGCACCAAGTCGGAATACACCTCGTTGTTGATCAAGTGACTGGGCGTTGCCACTTGTGAGCGCGCTGTTTGAGCGGGCAGGTAGCTACACGCGTAGGGTGCCGTGGCATAAAACTGCACGGTTTGCAGCGGTAAGTCACGGGCGTGGGTCACAGGGCGGCTTTCATGGGCATCACAGTGTGCCAGTATGACGGATCAAACGCCCATGTGCGCGTGGTGTTTTGCGGCGTATGTCGAACCCATGTCAAAAACTCAGCGCGAGGGACTTCATGAGCCCCCAGCGACGCCAAGTGTGGCGTGTTTTGCTGGCAGTCGATCCACGTTAAATCGTGGGCACGGGCAAAGGCCACGAGTGCCGTCAATGCGACTTTTGAGGCATCGGTTTGAAGCGCGAACATCGATTCGCCAAACAAAGTGTCCCCAATCGACACGCAGTACAAGCCCCCGACCAATTGACCCTGGATCCAGGTTTCGACACTGTGCGCGCGGCCTGTTCGATGCAGTGCTTCATAGGCCTGAATCATTTCATCAACGATCCACGTGCCGGGGTGTCCTTTGCGGCTGCTGTGGGCGCAATGGCGAATCACAGCAGGAAAGTCGTGATCAATCCGAATTTCGCAGGCAGGATCGTTGATGAATTTCTGCAGCGTTTTGCGCAGGGATCTGTGCAGTTTGAAGTGGCGGGTCTCCAGCACCATGCGAGGATCCGGGGACCACCACAGCACAGGTTGCCCCTGGCTGAACCATGGAAACAAACCTTGTGAATAGGCTTCGGTGAGGCGCTCGACCGATAGCCCTCCGCCTGCCGCCACCAAGCCGGCGAGTTCAGTGCCAATCGGCTGAGCCAATTCAGCTTGTGGAAGTGGATCGCTGACTTCAAGCCAAGGGATGTTCATAGGTCGCATTTTTCACCATTTGCAATGCGCAATATGAAATGATGATTTTCTATCTCAATAGTGCTATTTATTTGAGTTTTTGTAATTCTTTGATGGTGGTAAATAAGGGTGAAAAATTACATGACTGACAGCAGGAGAACTCCTACAATCCTTTTTTTCCTGCGAGTCATGCGCAGCTGTCTGCTAAATTTTTCCGGAGCAATCTATGCAACTGATGTGGGTATCAGGGCCCACCGGCTCGGTGCGAACCATCTCAATCACCGCGCAAAAGGTGTTGATGGCCGTGTGTGCGGCTGCATTTGTGTTGGTTGCTTTTGGTGTGCTGTTGCATTTCATCGGGTTTCGGATCGCCATTGAAATGAGCCCCAGTCTCGCCCGCAGCATGGGCGGGGTGACCACGGAGGCTGAGCAGCAAAAGGTCGAAGCGGTCTACCGAGAGCGCCTCACGGCCTTGCGTCAAACCTTGAACACCACGGTGCAAGAGATTCGTCAATTGGAAGCGTTGAAAAATCGCTTCATGGACATCGCAACCCCCATCAACCTGCGTGATAAGTTCAGCAAAAAAGAAGAAGCGAAGGGCGGCCCATGGGTTGCGCCGCATTTTTCTACTTCGCACGCACATGATTTGCACCAAGACTTTTCCGCCGCCATGGATGAGTTTTCGCAAACACAGGCAGCGGTGAAAACCATGGCCCAAAACTGGTCCACTCAGCTGAATTGGCTGCACGCCTTGCCCACCGGTATTCCCGTGAGCAAGGACTTCCGCATCACCAGTGGCTTCGGCATTCGGAATGACCCTTTCACGGGGCAATTGGCCATGCACGAGGGCTTGGATTTCGTGGCAGAGGTGGGGGCACCCATCGTGGCCACGGCGGCTGGCACTGTCACGCGATCGGCTTGGGATGGTTCTTATGGCAATGTGGTGGAAGTCACCCATATCGAAGGTTTCATCACCCGTTACGCGCATTTGAGTAAGCGACTGGTGGAGGTGGGCCAAAAGGTTCAGCGTGGCGACACCATTGCGCAGCTCGGTAACACAGGGCGTTCGACAGGACCTCATTTGCATTACGAAGTGATTCGCAATGACCGGGTCCTCAATCCAACGCAAATGCTGTTGCAAACCACCACGGCCAGCGCGCAGTGATGGACCACACGTTCACGAAGGTCAGCTATGTTTGAAAAGCTCAAAGATAAATCGCTCTCTCCCTCGCAGGAGCGTTTTGACACCATCATTGGGCGAACCACTCAAATTTATGGTCGCTTGGTTTTGCTCGATAGCGTTCGCATCGACGGAAAAGTCGTGGGCAACATCGAAACCACCAAAGACAACAAGGTCACGGTGGCGATTGGTAAAACAGGTGAGGTGTCCGGCGACATCACGGCGCATCGCGTGATGGTGGCTGGCAAGGTGGAAGGTAATATTTACGCGGCAGAGCGCGTTGAGTTCCACAAAGACTCGGTGGTGCAGGGCGACATTTCATATGGTTCTATTGCCGTTGAGCATGGTGCCCGTTTGTTGGGGTTGGTTATCCAAAATCCCATCAGCTCAGCGGCAGCCAACAGCAACACCGATGCCAAAAACGTGATCAAGAAAGCGCAAGAGAGCAGCAGTTAAATCGTTCCCCGCGTCTCAACTAAAAGATGAAGACTTAGACACGAAAAAAGCCCTTGCAATGAAGCAAGGGCTTTTGTTTTTTGGCGGAGCAAGCGGGATTCGAACCCGCGGTGGGCTATTAACCCACACACGCTTTCCAGGCGTGCGACTTAAACCACTCATCCATCGCTCCGAAGCCCGCCATTGTAGCAGTGGGCGAGTACACTTCGTCGCTGTTGTTTTTTTCAAGCTAGAAACGCTCGGAGTCCCGCATGAAATTTCGCTTTCCCATCGTCATCATCGACGAGGATTTTCGTTCTGAAAATACCTCGGGCTTGGGCATCCGTGCATTGGCCGAAGCCATTGAAGGCGAGGGCTATGAGGTCATGGGGGCTACCAGCTATGGTGACTTGAGCCAGTTCGCGCAACAGCAGTCGCGTGCCAGTGCCTTTATTTTGTCGATTGACGACGAAGAGTTCACACCTGGGCCTGACTTAGACCCCGCGGTGTTGAACCTGCGCAATTTCATCGAAGAAGTGCGTCGCAAGAATGCCGACGTGCCGATCTACGTGTACGGCGAAACCAAAACCTCGCGCCATTTGCCCAATGACATCTTGCGCGAGCTGCACGGGTTCATTCACATGTTTGAAGACACGCCAGAGTTTGTGGCGCGTCACATCATTCGCGAAGCCAAGAGCTATTTGGAAAGTGTTCAGCCTCCGTTTTTCAAAGCCTTGCTGGACTACGCTGAAGATGGCTCGTATTCGTGGCATTGCCCTGGGCACTCGGGTGGCGTGGCTTTCTTGAAAAGCCCTGTGGGTCAGATGTACCACCAGTTTTACGGCGAGAACATGTTGCGTGCCGACGTGTGTAACGCGGTGGAAGAATTGGGTCAATTGCTCGACCACAACGGTGCCATTGGTGAGAGCGAACGCAACGCTGCGCGCATCTTCAATGCCGACCACTGCTTCTTTGTGACCAACGGCACCAGCACCTCAAACAAAATTGTCTGGCATCACACGGTGGCGCCCGACGATGTGGTGGTGGTGGACCGCAACTGCCACAAATCGGTGTTGCACTCGATCATCATGACCGGGGCTGTACCTGTGTTTTTGAAGCCCACGCGCAACCATTACGGCATCATCGGCCCCATTCCTCAAAGCGAATTCGAACCTGCGGCGATTCAAGCCAAGATCAAAGCCAATCCCTTGCTCAAAGGCGTGGATGCGAAGAAGGTCAAGCCTCGCGTGTTGACTCTCACACAGTCTACTTACGACGGTGTGTTGTACAACACCGAAACCATCAAAAAAATGCTCGATGGCTATGTGGCCAACTTGCACTTTGACGAAGCGTGGTTGCCCCATGCGGCGTTCAACCCGTTCTACGGCACCTACCACGCGATGGGTAAAAAGCGTGAGCGTCCCATGCAGTCGGTGGTGTACGCCACGCAGTCGATTCACAAGTTGTTGGCCGGTATCAGCCAAGCCAGCCATGTGTTGGTGCAAGACTCGCAAAAAACCAAGTTGGACCGTCACTTGTTCAACGAAGCGTATTTGATGCACACCAGCACCAGCCCGCAGTACAGCATCATCGCCAGTTGCGACGTGGCCGCTGCCATGATGGAACCTCCAGGTGGCACGGCCTTGGTGGAAGAAAGCATTGCCGAAGCCCTCGACTTCCGCCGCGCCATGCGCAAGGTGGACGAAGAGTACGGCAAAGATTGGTGGTTCAAAGTGTGGGGCCCTGACGAGCTGGTGGAAGACGGCATTGGCCGTGCAGACAGCTGGATCATCAAAGGCAAAGGTAAGTCATCGAAGTGGCACGGCTTTGGCAATTTGGCCGATGGCTTCAACATGTTGGACCCCATCAAAGCCACCATCGTCACACCCGGTTTGGATTTGAATGGCAAGTTCGACAAGACCGGCATTCCTGCCAGCATCGTGACCAAGTTTTTGGCGGAGCACGGCGTGATCGTGGAGAAGACGGGCTTGTACAGCTTCTTCATCATGTTCACCATTGGCATTACCAAGGGTCGTTGGAATTCGTTGCTCACGGCGTTGCAGCAGTTCAAAGACGACTACGACCGCAACCAACCGATGTGGCGCATCTTGCCCGAGTTTTGTCAGAAGCACCGTGCCTACGAGCGCATGGGTCTGCGCGATTTGTGCCAACACGTGCACACGCTTTATGCCAAGTACGACATTGCGCGTTTGACCACAGATATGTATTTGAGCGATCTAACGCCCGCCATGAAACCCAGCGATGCCTACGCGCAAATCGCGCACCTCAACACCGAGCGTGTGCCGGTGGACGACCTTGAGGGGCGTATCACCACCAGTTTGGTGACGCCCTATCCACCCGGTATTCCGTTGTTGATTCCTGGTGAGGTGTTCAACAAGAAAATTGTGGACTACTTGAAGTTCGCACGTGAGTTCAATTTGCAGTGTCCTGGGT
>JBPCSU010000065.1:0-2812 GCA_051006815.1 Limnohabitans sp. | reverse complement strand
ATGATGGGCGAGGATGCCCACGGCTCCAGCACGCAAGAACCCGAGTACGTGGCGATGTTGCCCTGGGGCGTGAAAGAGCGCCTGACCCACGAAAAAGTGGCCTTGGGGTTTTACTTGTCGGGCCATTTGTTTGATGAGGTGGAGCGCGAAATTCGCCGCTTTGCACGCACCCGCATCGAAGACTTGATGGATTCGCGAGAGCCGCAGTTGTTGTCTGGCATCGTCAGTGACATGCGTGTCATCAATGGGCAGCGGGGCAAGCTAGCGATCTTCAAGCTCGACGACAAATCAGCGGTGGTTGAAGCCACCGCCGACGAAGCCACCATCAACACCTACCGCAACACCTTGAAAGACGATGAGTTGGTGGTGGTCATGGGCAAGGCGCAGCCTGATCGCTTTTCGGGCGGCTTGCGCTTGGTCATCAACCAAGTGTGGAGCTTGGAACAAGCGCGTTGCCGCTTTGGCAAATACCTGAGCGTGACCGTCAATGGCACCTCGCCCGACATTGCGCGTTTGCTGCGTGACCATCCACCCCAAGTGGAAAACACAGAGCAGGGGCAGTTGGTGCGTGGCATGGGCGTGCGCTTGAAACTGCTGCGCGCAGGCGCCACCGCCGATGTGCAACTGGGCGAAGACGCCAAATTTTTCCCCAGTGACGCTGCGCTTGCCAGTTGGATGGCGCAGGCCCATGACGGACAATCTCACATCATTTACGAGTAACCCCCTATGTGGACCATCCCAACGCTCATGACACTGGCACGCATCGCGGCCATTCCTCTCATCGTCGGGTTGTTCTATTTACCGATCGATGTGGCGGAGCAAAATTTTTGGGCCACCCTGATGTTTGTGGTGTTTGCTTTGACCGATTGGTTGGACGGCTACTTGGCCCGCAAGCTCAACCAGTCGTCGGCGTTTGGTGCATTCCTTGACCCCGTGGCGGACAAGTTTTTGGTGTGTGCCAGTTTGTTGGTCTTGGTGCATTTGGGGCGTGCCGATGTGCTGGTGGCCTTGATCATCATTGGGCGTGAAATTGCCATCTCTGCCTTGCGCGAATGGATGGCGCAAATTGGTGCCTCGCGCAGCGTGGCGGTGCATGTGCTGGGCAAACTCAAGACCATGGTCCAAATGGTGGCGATTCCATTCTTGCTGTTTGATGGCGTGTTGTTTGGCGTCATCGACACGGCGTTGTGGGGCACGATCTTGATTTGGATCGCTGGCGTGTTGACCGTGTGGTCGATGGTGTACTACTTGCAAAAAGCCTGGCCTGACATCTTGGACCACGCCAAGTAATGACCGAAACCTCTTCGAACCAAGCGTGGCTGCGTGCCATGCCCGTGGTGTTTGTGTTGATCTGGAGCACGGGCTTCATCGTGGCGCGCTATGGCATGCCCAACTCGCCGCCATTCACCTTCTTGCTGTGGCGTTACGTTTTTTCAGTCTTGTGCTTTGCGCTTTGGGTGCGTTGGGCACGCGTGCCATGGCCGCAAGGCCGTGCGCAGTGGGGACATTTGGCGGTGACGGGCATCTTGATGCACGCCGGTTATTTAGGCGGTGTATGGGCTGCCGTCAAAGTGGGCATGGGGGCGGGCTTGACGTCGTTGATCGTGGGTTTACAGCCTGTGCTGACGGCCATTTGGTTGTCATCGCGTGGTGGCCATGTGTCGCGCCGTCAGTGGCAAGGGTTGGCGTTGGGCTTTGTTGGCTTGACGTTGGTGGTGTCGCGCAAATTGGAAGGCGGCATTGAGGTGACGCCTTGGAGCTTGACCATGATCACCATGGCCTTGGCCTCGATCACCACAGGCACGCTGTACCAAAAAAGATTTGTGCAGCCGTGTGACGTGCGCAGTGCCAACGCGGTGCAATTGATGGCCGCCTTTTTAGTCACGTTGCCGTTGGCCTTGCTTGAAACAGAAGCTGTGCAATGGAATTCAGAAATGATCGGCGCGTTGGCTTGGGCTGTGTTGGTGTTGACTTTGGGCGGCAGCTCGCTGTTTTACATCTTGATTCAACGAGGTGCGGCTGCGGCTGTGACCAGCTTGATGTATCTGGTGCCGCCCACCACCGCGGTGATGGCCTGGTTTTTGTTTGACGAAGCCATCACCTTCGCGACACTGTTGGGCATTGCATTCACCGCCGTGGGGGTGAGTTGGGTGGTGCGGCCACCTAAAATCGCCGCTTGATTTTTAAAGGTTGAACATGAGTCAAAAACGAATTGCAGTGATTGCGGGTGACGGCATTGGCCAAGAGGTGATGCCCGAGGGCTTGCGTGTCATGGACGCGGCGGCGCGCAAATTTGGCATTGACTTGAAGTTTGACCACTTTGATTTCTCGAGCTGGGACTACTACGAGAAGCACGGCAAGATGCTGCCCGACGATTGGAAAGACCAAATCGGCGGCCATGACGCGATTTATTTTGGCGCCGTGGGTTGGCCCGACAAGATTCCAGACCATGTGTCGCTGTGGGGTTCGTTGCTGATGTTTCGCCGCGAGTTTGACCAGTACATCAACCTGCGTCCTGCGCGACTGATGCCCGGCATCATTGCACCGGTGGTGCGCCGCGATGGCACGCCACGCCAGCCGGGTGAAATCGACATGTATATCGTGCGCGAGAACACAGAGGGCGAGTACTCCAGCATTGGCGGGCGCATGTTTCCTGGCACCGAGCGCGAAATCGTGATGCAAGAAACCGTGATGTCACGCATTGGTGTGGACCGTGTGTTGAAGTTCGCGTTTGAGTTGGCGCAGACCCGTCCTAAAAAGCATTTGACCAGCGCCACCAAGTCCAACGGCATTGCCATCACCATGCCGTATT
>JBPCSU010000064.1:0-7070 GCA_051006815.1 Limnohabitans sp. | reverse complement strand
ACGCCAACACGGCACGCCGTTGTTCGTGTATTCCAAAGCTGCCATGCTCAGTGCGCTCGCGGCCTACCAACGGGGCTTTGCAGGACGCAACGCACGCATTTGCTACGCCATGAAAGCCAACTCCTCGTTGGCAGTCTTGCAAGTGTTTGCACAAGCAGGTTGTGGCTTTGACATCGTGTCAGGCGGCGAGCTCGACCGCGTGATCGCTGCGGGCGGCGACGCTGCCAAAGTGATCTTCTCTGGGGTTGGCAAAACACGCGCCGAAATGCGCAAAGCCTTGGAGGCTGGCATTGCTTGCTTCAACGTGGAAAGCGAAGCCGAGCTTGAGGTGTTGAGCGACGTCGCGCAAAGCCTGGGCAAGCGCGCGCCCGTGAGCATTCGCGTCAACCCCAACGTCGATGCCAAAACACACCCCTACATTTCAACAGGCCTCAAAGGCAACAAATTCGGTGTGGCGCATGAACGTGCCTTGGCCACCTACCAACGTGCGGCCAGCTTGCCCGGTCTGCAAGTGACCGGCATCGATTGCCACATTGGCTCACAAATCACCGAAACCACGCCCTACCTTGACGCCATGGACCGCGTGCTGGACTTGGTGCAAGCCATTGAAGCCGCTGGCATTGCCATTCACCACATCGATTTCGGCGGCGGTTTGGGCATCAACTACAACGGCGACACACCACCTGCGGCCGATGCTCTGTGGGCGCAATTGCTGGCCAAGTTGGATGCGCGCGGCTACGGCGACCGCGCCTTGATGATTGAACCCGGACGTTCACTGGTGGGCAATGCCGGCGTCTGCTTGACCGAGGTGCTGTACCTGAAGCCCGGCGAGCAAAAAAACTTCTGCATCGTCGATGCCGCCATGAACGATTTGCCACGTCCCGCGATGTACGAAGCGTTTCACCAAATCGTGCCCGTCACCTCGCGCGCCGGTGATGCGGTGACCTACGACGTGGTGGGCCCCGTCTGCGAAAGCGGCGATTGGCTGGGCCGTGACCGCCAACTGGCCGTACAAGCGGGTGACTTGCTGGCGGTTTTGTCCACCGGCGCTTATTGCATGGCCATGGCCAGCAACTACAACACGCGCGGACGCGCCGCAGAAATATTGGTAGACGGCGACAAGGCCCACCTCATTCGTCGCCGCGAAACAGCGGCGGAGCAAATGGCGCTGGAGTCGCTGGTTCGCTAAAGCTGCTGGTGAAGCCAGCGCGTTAGACGCGTTGCGTCACATGTGCCTTTGAAGCCCTGCGAAAAAATCGCCAAGCCAGCAGAGCAAACAGAATGGCGGCATAGACAAACACCTCGGTGAAATTGTGCTTGCCCGCACGCATCCAATAAAAGTGCAACACCGCGAGCACGGCCACGGCATATACCGCGCGGTGCAAGCGTTGCCACTGCTTGACACCTAGCCACCGAATTGCGTGGTTGAACGACGTCAGTGCCAACGGGGTAAGCAACACAAAGGCCGTGAAGCCCAACCAAATGAAGGGGCGTTTGGCAATGTCACGCACGATGTCGGGCCACTCAAACCCCATGTCAAAACCGCTGTAACCCAGCGCATGAAGCACGACATAGAAATAGGTGAACAACCCCAACATGCGCCGAAACTTGGCGAGTTCAGGCAACCCCAAAGTCACGCGCAAAGGCGTGACCGCCAGCGTGAGGCACAGAAAACGCAGCGTCCAATCGCCTGTCGCACGAATCAAATACTCCGCGGGGTTGGCGCCCAACCCATCGTTGACAGCCCCCCACACCAGCCACACAAACGGCAAGCTCCCCAGCAACCCAAGCACCCACTTGGCTCGGCGATGGGCCAGGCCCTTGCGTAACGCAGCCCATAAAAAGTGAGGCAAGGCGGCCAAAGTGCGGGGCCTCAGAACAACTTCTTCAAGTCCATGCCGGCGTAGAGCTGGCCAACTTGTGCTTCGTAACCGTTGAACATCAAGGTCTTGCGCTTCTTCGCAAACAAACCGTCTTCGCCAATGCGTCGCTCAGAGGCTTGGCTCCAACGCGGGTGGTCCACACTGGGATTGACGTTGGAATAAAACCCATACTCTTGTGGCGCTGATCGGCCCCAAGAGTTGATGGGCTGCTTCTCTACAAAACGAATCTTCACCAAACTCTTGGCACTCTTGAAGCCATATTTCCAAGGCACCACCAAGCGCACAGGCGCACCGTTTTGATTGGGCAGCACCTCGCCATACATGCCAAAGCTCAACAGGGTCAACGGGTGCATGGCCTCATCCAAACGCAAGCCTTCCACATACGGCCAATCCAGCACATGGGAACGCACCCCAGGCATGGTCTTCGGATCGGCTTGGGTGATGAACTCCACGTATTTAGCGCTGCCCAAAGGTTCCACGCGTTTGATCAATTCGCTCAGCGAATAGCCCACCCACGGAATGACCATGGACCAGCCCTCGACGCAGCGCAAACGGTAAATGCGCTCTTCCATGGGACTGAGCTTGAGCAAACTCTCTAGGTCCATACGCCCCGGTTTTTTGACCAAGCCCTCAATCTCCACGCTCCACGGTTTGGTTTGCAAGGTATGGGCGTATTTAGCGGGGTCGGCTTTGTCAGTGCCGAATTCGTAGAAGTTGTTGTAGGTGCTGGCGTCGGCATATGCCGTGATTTTTTCCATCGTGGCCGCACCACTCACACGGCTCACGGCGCCCACCAGGGCTGGCAACTTGTTGGGCGCAGCCGCACCAGCGATGGCTTGCGCCAAAGCGTCACGCGACGCCCAAGCCGCCAACGACGCCCCAGCAGCCCCCGCAGCCACTTGCTTGAGCCATGCACGTCGCCCGGTGTACACCGCTTGCGGCGTGATGTCACTGCTGACGGGATGCACAAAGCCAGACGAACTGAGTGGATCAAATAGATTGCGGCGCATGAGGCGTGCCCTTTCAAGGTGTGAGGCTCGAATTGTCAATCGAACCCGGAGTTCACTGGGTCAGTCGCGCCAGCAACCCTTTTCCTGACAGGCATAAAAAAAGCTGGCTCACGGCCAGCTTCTTTGTAGCGAGAACAAGACGTCGGCTTAACGCAGACCTGCAATGTAATCGGCCACGGCTTTGATTTCGCGGTCGTTCATCTTGGCAGCCACGTGGGTCATTTGGATGCTGTTCTGACGCACGCCATCACGGAACGCGGTCAACTGCACCACAGCGTAGTCTGCATGTTGCCCTGCCAAACGGGGGTACTGGGCAGGAATGCCAGCACCGGTGGGATTGTGGCAGCCAGCACAGGCAGCAATTTGACGGTCGGCAATGCCGCCGCGGTAAATGCGCTCACCCAAGGTGACCAACTCACGCTCTTTGGCAAAACCGGGTTTGGCTTTTTGTGTGCCCAAACAAGCGCCGATGTTCTTCATGTCGTCGTCCGACAACGAGGCGGCCATGCCCATCATGATGGGGTTGGCGCGCTTGCCAGATTTGAACTCTTGCAACTGTTTGACGATGTAGTCAGGGTGCTGTTGTGCCAACGAAGGATTGGTTGGAATGGCAGAGTTACCACCGGCTCCGTGACAGGCTGCGCAGACAGCGTTGAAGCTGGCTTCGCCTTTGGCCAAATCTGCCTTGGCAGTTTTCGCTGGTTCAGCGGCTTGAGAGAGGACGGGAGCCACCAAGGCGGCGGCAATCAAAAAAGAGGCAATCAGCTTCATAGGTGTGCTTTGGTTAATTGAGCTCAAAGACGTCGAAAATTCTTGACAGATTCTACAATGCCGCATGAACCAGCCAGACCCCCACGACACCCCCGCCTCATCAGACACGCCAGAGGTGTCCCCCAGCACGGTCTTGAATGCTGAGTTTGAAGCCCAACGCGCAGCCGACAAAGCGGCAGCCAAGGCGACTTTTGACCTACTTTCGCCTGCCGATCAAGCCAAATTCGCCATGGGCTGGCTGCACACGGCCCGGTTTTTGACCACAGCCGCCCAGTTGCACCATTTGCCCGCCTATGACCTGCCCGAAATTGCATTTGTGGGCCGTTCCAATGCGGGCAAATCCACGTGCATCAACGTGCTGACCCAGCAAAAACGCTTGGCCTATGCCTCGAAAACTCCGGGACGCACCCAGCACATCAACTTGTTTGCCATGGGGCGTCAGGGCAAAACCGATGCCGTCTTGGCCGACTTACCCGGCTACGGCTATGCCGCCGTGCCCAAGCAAGACAAGATCCGCTGGCAGCAAGTGATGGCCAACTACCTGCTGACCCGTCCCAATTTGCGCGCCGTGGTGCTGATGTGCGACCCCCGCCACGGCCTGACCGAACTCGACGACATCTTGCTCGACGTGATTCGTCCGCGTGTCGAAGAAGGATTGAAGTTTTTGGTGCTGCTGACCAAGGCCGACAAACTCAACCGCACCGAGGGCGCCAAAGCCCTGCAAATTGCCAAGCTACAAGCGGGCGGCGGTGAGGTGCGTTTGTTCTCAGCGCTGAAAAAACAAGGGGTGGACGAAGTCGCCACCACCTTGTACCAATGGATGCACGACTGATCAGTACAACGCCGGGGTGCCAGGTGGCCGCGTTTTGAAACGCTTGTGCACCCAGAAATACTGCGCGGGCATGGTGTTGATGAACGCTTCTAAACGACGGTTCATCGTGGCGGTGTCGGCCTCGGCATCGTCTGTGGGAAAGTCTGCCCATGCGGGATGCACCACCACCTCATACCCCGTGGCGGTCATGCGGGTGATCACAGGCACCACGCGCGCACGACCGAGTTTGGCGAAGCGCGACAGAGACGGCACGGTGGCCGCTGGTTCGCCATAAAACGGCACAAAGATCGACTCGCTCGGACCAAAGTTCATGTCGGGCAACAGGTACAACCATTCGTGTTGACGCAAGGCACTGACGATCGATTTGACCCCGTCTTCGCGACGGAACAAACGAACCTGACCAAAACGCTGGCGCCCCTCTGCCACCCATGCATCGACTGTGGCGTTCGATTGCGGCGTGAAGATGGTGGTGAAGTGCTTCGGCAGGTTCAGCGTCAATGCGGTCCAGCCCACATCCAAGCCCACAAAGTGGGGCGCAAACAAAACGGTAGGGGCGGCGACTGACAACGCGGCCACCTCCCCCGTCAACTGCACACGTGCGCGAATGCAGGCAGCGCTTCGATGCCACAACCAACTGCGGTCCAACCAAGCTTGGGCAAAGTACACAAAGGTGTCACGCGCTAATTCATCGCGTGCGTCTTGCGGCAGTTCTGGAAAACACACGCGCAAATTGGTTTGCACCACGCGACGGCGCGCAGGAATCACCCACCACAACAAACGCCCCAAGCCGTGACCTAACGCGCGCAACCACGACAAAGGCAAATAGCCCAAGCCACGCAACATCCAAAGACCGAAAGCACTGAACATGGCTAGCTTTCTGCTCGCGGTTGTTTGTCGCGGGCATAGCCCCACAAGTACTGCCCTGGCGCGTGGCGCACCATGGCCTCAACGCCTCGGTTGACCGCTGCCGCAGCGGCCTCGGGCGACGCCTGTGCATCGGTCATCTCTGGCGCCTCAAAGGGGCGCATGTGCATACAAAAGCCTTGACCTGCAGGCAAGCGCTCGCACCACGTCATGATCACCTGAGCGCCGGTTTGCTGCGCCAGTTTGGCCAACAACGTCATGGTGTACACATCGCGACCAAAGAAAGGCGCCCACACGCCCT
Source organism: Limnohabitans sp. (assembly GCA_051006815.1). GTDB lineage: Bacteria > Pseudomonadota > Gammaproteobacteria > Burkholderiales > Burkholderiaceae_C > Limnohabitans. The sequence goes on along the minus strand of JBPCSU010000064.1, from coordinate 1,409 downwards.
GCCCCAACGGCGGCACTTGGTCGGGCAAGATGGCGGTGTAGCCGCCGTTGCGCAAAGTGCGAATCAAGGTGCGCACCCCTGCCAACGAGGTGGGGGCGGAATCCAAATAAGGCCGAGTTCGGGCATTGGCGACCAACGGCTCCAGCCACACTTTGCGGGCGGGGCGGAACAAGGCCACCATCGGGCCGTAGGTGGGTCCAAACTTTTCGGCAATGGCTTGAGCGCCAATTTCCCAAGCGCCCAAATGCGGCGACATGATGATGGCGCCCTTGCCCGCTTGCATGGCAGCTTCAAAATGTTCCGCGCCATCCCACTTGACCAAACCATCCAGCTTGGCGCTGTGCGGGCGCATCCACACCCAAGGCAATTCCGCCACCATCGAGCCGATGGCTGCAACAGCAGGTCGCGCGTCATGCCACGCCACACCCGCGGCTTGCACATTGGCTTTGAAATGGCGCCGGTAACTCGGTGACAAGCCCCACACCAGCCAACCCAGCACGGCGCCCAAACGCTGCATCAACGGCAGCGGCAGACGTGCGAGGAAATGGAACAGACGGGTGACAGGCGCCATGGGCTTCTTATTACGCTGAGAAGTGCATTAAAATACCCATTGTCGCTGAGTTAGAGAACTACTTGCAGGGCGACGACACACCTCGGTGTGACAGTGTTGGGAAAACCAATGCCATCTGCTAAAGCGTTCGCTGGGCTCCAAGTTTTCAGGGTCGGCAACGCCGAACCACCCATTGAAAACAAGGAGCTTTTTTCATGTCGCACGACTTCCTCTTCACCTCTGAATCGGTTTCAGAAGGCCATCCCGACAAAGTAGCCGACCAAATTTCTGACGCGATTTTGGACGCCATCTTCGAGCAAGACCCACGTTCACGTGTGGCTGCCGAAACCCTGACCAACACCGGCTTGGTCGTGTTGGCGGGTGAGATCACCACCAACGCGCACGTCGACTACATCCAAGTCGCCCGCGACACCATCAAGCGCATCGGCTACGACAACACCGACTACGGCATCGACTACAAAGGTTGCGCCGTGATGGTGTGTTACGACAAACAATCCAACGACATCGCGCAAGGCGTGGACCACGCCTCTGACGACCACCTCAACATCGGTGCCGGGGACCAAGGTTTGATGTTTGGCTACGCCTGCTCAGAAACCCCTGAGCTGATGCCCGCTCCCATCTACTACGCCCACCGTTTGGTCGAGCGCCAAGCCCAGTTGCGCAAAGACGGTCGCCTGCCTTTCTTGCGTCCTGACGACAAGAGACATGTGACCATGCGTTATGTGGACGGCTAGCCCCACAGCATTGACACCGTGGTCTTGTCCACACAGCACAGCCCCGATCAAAGTGAGTCGGCCACCAAGATGAAGGCCAGCTTCAACGAAGCCATCATTGAAGA
>JBPCSU010000063.1:0-3945 GCA_051006815.1 Limnohabitans sp. | reverse complement strand
GGGCAAAGACGTTACCGACAAGTTTTTGAGCGGTCTGCCGGGCATTCAAAAAGAAGGTTGCGACGGACTGATTACCAGCGCCCGCTGGGTGGTGCACCGCATGCCCTCGCACACCCGCACGGTGTGTCTGGAGATTTTTGGCGATGCCAAACTGGCCGTGCCCAGCATTGTCGAAATCATCGACTTCATGTTTGCCGAGCAAAAGCGCTCGGGTGTGTTGCTGGCAGGGCTGGAGCATCTGGACGACCGCTATCTCAAGGCTGTGGGTTACGCCACCAAGAGCAAGCGCGGCGGCCTGCCCAAGATGCTGTTGATCGGTGACATCGCCGGTGACGACGCCGACGAAGTGGCGCGCGTCACCTCCGAAGTCTCACGCATGGCCAACACCCGCAGTGGGGAGTGCTTTGTGGCGGTGAGCCCCGAGGCGCGTAAAAAGTTTTGGCTCGACCGCAAGCGCACTGCGGCGATCAGCCGCCACACCAATGCGTTCAAGGTCAACGAAGACGTGGTGATTCCGCTGCCGCGCATGGCCGAGTACACCGACGGGATTGAGCGCATCAACATCGAACTGAGTTTGCGCAACAAGCTCGAACTCTGCGACGCTTTGGAAGACTTCTTTGCCAAAGGCAATTTGCCCTTGGGCAAATCGGACGATGCAGCCGACATTCCCACGCCCGAGTTGTTGGAAGACCGTGTGCAACAAGCCCGTTCGCTGATTGGCGAAGTGCGTGGCCTGTGGCAACAGTGGCTCAACGAGTGCGATGCGCTGTTCCCTCAGCTGCAAGACCACACCTTGCGCGCGAGCTGGAAAACACAAATTCGTGCGCAGTTGCAAAACATCTTCACCGGCGCGCAACTGGCGCCCATCTTGGAAGAATGCAATGCCATTCACAAACGCGTGCTCAAAGGCCGCGTGTGGGTGGCGCTGCACATGCACGCCGGCGATGGCAATGTGCACACCAACATCCCCGTCAACAGCGACAACTACGCCATGTTGCAAACCGCGCACGAAGCGGTGGCGCGCATCATGGTGTTGGCGCGTTCGCTCAATGGCGTGATTTCGGGTGAGCACGGCATTGGCATCACCAAGCTCGAATTTTTGAGCGACGACGAGCTCAAACCGTTCGCTGATTACAAAGCCAAGGTCGATCCCGAAGGTCGTTTCAACAAAGGCAAGTTGCTGCGCAACCAAGACGTTGACGCCACGCTGCGCCACGCCGATTTGAGCCAAGCCTACACGCCGAGCTTTGGGTTGATGGGGCACGAGTCCCTCATCATGCAGCAGTCCGACATTGGTGCGATTGCAGGCAGCGTGAAAGACTGTTTACGCTGCGGCAAATGCAAGCCCGTGTGCTCCACCCATGTGCCACGCGCGAATTTGCTGTACAGCCCGCGCAACAAAATTTTGGCCACCTCGCTGTTGGTGGAAGCCTTCTTGTACGAAGAGCAAACCCGTCGCGGTGTGTCCATCAAACACTGGCAAGAGTTTGAAGACGTGGCCGACCACTGCACCGTGTGTCACAAGTGCCTCACGCCATGCCCGGTGAAGATTGACTTTGGCGATGTCTCGATGAACATGCGCAACCTGTTGCGCAAGATGGGACAAAAGAGCTTCCGCCCTGGCAATGCTGCGGCCATGTTCATGCTCAATGCCACCAACCCCGAGACCATCAAGCTGGCGCGTAGCGCCATGGTCGACGTGGGCATGAAGCTGCAACGCTTGGCGCACGACGCGCTCAGCGTGGTGGCACGCAAGCAAACCAAGGCACCACCCGCTACCGTGGGCACTGCGCCCCTCAAAGAGCAGGTGATTCACTTCATCAACAAAAAAATGCCTGGCAATTTGCCCAAGAAAACGGCACGTGCCTTGTTGGACATTGAAGATCAAGACTACGTGCCGATCATTCGCAACCCGCAATCCACCACCTCGGAAACCGAAGCGGTGTTCTATTTCCCTGGTTGCGGTTCGGAGCGTTTGTTCAGCCAAGTGGGCTTGGCCACGCAAGCCATGGTGTGGCACGCCGGTGTGCAAACCGTGTTGCCGCCGGGTTACTTGTGCTGCGGCTATCCCCAGCGTGGTTCGGGTCAGTTCGACAAGGCTGAGAAGATCATCACCGACAACCGCGTGTTGTTCCACCGCGTGGCCAACACGCTCAACTACCTCGACATCAAAACCGTGGTGGTGAGTTGCGGCACGTGTTTTGATCAGCTGCAGGGCTACGAATTCGACAAAATTTTCCCCGGCTGCCGCATCGTCGACATCCACGAGTATTTGTTGGAGAAGGGCATCACCCTCAGCGCCGAACAACAAGCGGGGTATCTCTATCACGACCCTTGCCACTCGCCCATGAAACAGCAAGACCCGATGAAAACGGTGAAAGCGTTGGTGGGCGATCAAGTGCGCAAGAGCGACCGCTGCTGCGGCGAGTCGGGCACCTTGGGTGTGACGCGTCCTGACATTTCGACCCAAGTGCGTTTCCGCAAAGAAGCCGAATTGCAAAAAGACGAAGCCGCCTTGCGCGCCATGACGGGCGTTGCGAAGGGGGACATGAAGATTCTCACCAGCTGCCCCAGCTGCTTGCAAGGTCTGAGCCGTTATGGCGACGACTTGCAAAACGGCTTGCTCGAAGCCGACTACATCGTGGTCGAGATGGCGCGCAAGATGTTGGGCGAAAACTGGATGCCCGAGTATGTGGCCCAAGCCAATGCCGGCGGCATTGAGCGCGTGTTGGTCTAACGTTGGTCTCAAAGGAGCTTGTATGGCCGGATTGCAAAAAACCACCCCTGCGCCCCAAGACATCACGGTGCATGGTGCATCGCGTGTCTTGGAAGTCAGCTTTGCCGATGGGGCGAGTTTTCGCATTCCGTTTGAGCTGATGCGCATCTACAGCCCCTCGGCTGAGGTGCAAGGCCATGGTCCAGGTCAAGAGGTGTTGCAAACCGGCAAACGTTTGGTTGAGTTGGAAGGCCTTGAGCCCGTGGGCAACTACGCCATCAAGCCCACCTTCAGCGACGGCCACGACAGCGGCTTGTTCACCTGGGAATATTTGTATTTCTTAGGTGCAGAACAAACCCAGCTCTGGGCCGATTACGAACGTCGTTTGCAAGAGGCAGGCGTCGACCGTGACGCCCCCATGCCAGAGAAGGCGGGCGCCGGCTGCAGCAGCCACGCGCATTGATACCATTGGCAATATGAGCAGTACCCACTTCGGTTTCAAAACCGTCGACGAAAAAGAAAAAGCCAAACACGTCCGTGGCGTGTTTGATTCGGTTGCGTCCAAATACGACGTCATGAACGACTTCATGTCCGCCGGCCTGCACCGCCTGTGGAAGCGTTACACCGTCATGGTGGCGGACTTGCGCGAAGGTTCGCAAGTGCTCGACATTGCGGGTGGTACGGGCGATTTGTCGATGGCTTTTGCCAAAAAAGTGGGCAAGACAGGTCGCGTGGTGCACACCGACATCAACGAAGCCATGTTGCGCACGGGCCGTGACCGCTTGCTCGACCACGGTGTGGTGTTGCCCACCTTGGTGTGCGATGCCGAAAAACTGCCTTTCCCCGACAACCACTTTGACGTCGTCAGCGTGGCCTTTGGCCTGCGCAACATGACCCACAAAGATGCGGCCTTGCGCGAGATGTGCCGCGTGCTCAAACCCAACGGCAAGCTGCTGGTGTTGGAGTTTTCCAAAGTCGCCAAGCCACTCGAAAAAGCCTATGACTGGTATTCCTTCAACATCCTGCCCAAGCTGGGCCAGATGATTGCGGGCGACGCGGCAAGCTACCAATACTTGGCCGAGTCCATTCGCATGCACCCTGGGCAAGAGGAATTGAAATCCCTCATGAAACAAAATGGCTTTGGTCATGTGGATTTCCACAACATGAGCGCCGGGGTGGTCGCACTTCATGTTGGAATTAAGTGCTGACAGATAGGCAAGACAACGACA
>JBPCSU010000062.1:0-2861 GCA_051006815.1 Limnohabitans sp. | reverse complement strand
CGCAAAAAGTGTTGCCCACCTTGGTGATGTCTCAAATGCCGTTTGTGATGCAGGTGCTGTTCTTTGGCGCGTTGTTGTCGGCCATCAAGTCGTGTGCGTCGGCCACCTTGCTCGCGCCCAGCGTGACGTTCACTGAAAACATTTGGCGCCAATTCCGTCCCCGTCAAAGTGACCAGCAAGAGTTGCGCGCCATGCGCGTGACGGTGCTGGTGTTCAGTCTGTTGGTGTTGGGCTATGCCATTCGCATGCAAGGCACATCGATTTACGAAATGGTGTCGGGGGCGTACCAAGTGCCGCTGGTAGGGGCGTTTGTGCCGCTCACCTTTGGCTTGTACTGGAAACGCGCCACCACCCAAGGCGCGATCTTTGCCTTGGTCATGGGGCTGCTGACCTGGGTCCTGTTTTTGGCCACCCCCGCAGGGGATGAGTTCCCGGCCCAATTGGCCGGTGTGATGGCCAGCTTGACGGGCATGTTGGTGGGCTCGTTGGGCCCTCAAGCCATCCGCAACGCGCATGGCAGCCACCACAAGCTGGTAGGCACTGCCTAGGGGCCGGCTTCGCGCCGCCTCCCCCTTGAAACAGGGGGAGGGCGCCTATAATTGCGGGTTTTACCGAACTCGCCTCGCCATGCCCATTTATGCCTACAAATGCGGGTCCTGCGGCCATGCCAAGGACGTGCTGCAAAAAATTTCCGATGCCCCACTGACGGACTGTCCCGCGTGTGGCCAAGCTTCGTTTTCCAAACAACTGACCGCGGCGGGCTTTCAGCTCAAAGGCTCCGGTTGGTATGCCACCGATTTCAAAGGTGGTTCGGGCGGTACTTCCGCGCCTGCCAGCTCAGCCAGTACTGAGACGGCTGCCCCTGCCGCAGAGACTGCTGCTGCGGCTGCAGCCGCACCGGCGGCTTGCGGCGGTGGTTGCGCCTGCCATTGATTCGTTAATCCCTTAGGTTTTTCATGCCGATTAAAAAATACCTGCTCGCAGGCCTGTTGGTCTGGACGCCCCTGGCCATCACGGTGTGGGTGCTGACGTGGCTCGTGGGCATCATGGACGGCATGTTCCTGGGCACCATTGGTCCCTTGGTGTCGCACGACACACTCACCTCGCTGCGCCAAATCACCGGCTTGGGCGTGGTGTTGGTGTTGGTGGGCTTGCTCGTGACCGGTGCCTTGGTGTCCAACGTGGCGGGCCGTTGGTGGGTCAAGCAATGGGACAAGTTGTTCACCCACATCCCGATCGTCAAGTCGATTTACACCAGCGTGAAGAAGGTGTCTGACACCTTGTTCTCCAGCAATGGCAACGCGTTTCGCAAAGCCTTGTTGGTGCAGTACCCCCATGAAGGCATGTGGACCATTGCCTTTCAAACGGGTGCGCCCGTGGGCGAAGTGGCTTCCAAGCTCGAAGGCGAACACCTCAGCGTGTACGTGCCCACCACCCCCAACCCCACCAGCGGTTTCTTCTTGTTGGTGCCTCGCACCGATGTGAAGGAGCTTGAGATGAGCGTTGACGAAGCGTTGACGTATGTGATTTCCATGGGTGCCGTCTCTCCCGGCACTGCAGCAATTCAAGAAAAGAGAAACTAAAAATGGCAATGCGCTCCCACTATTGCGGTCTGGTGACCGAAGCCCTGAATGGCCAAACCGTGAGCCTGTGCGGCTGGGTCAACCGTCGTCGTGACCACGGCGGCGTGATCTTCATCGACTTGCGTGACCGCGAAGGCTATGTGCAAGTGGTGTGCGACCCTGATCGCCCTGAGATGTTCAAGATTGCCGAAGACGTGCGCAACGAGTACTGCGTGCAGATCAAAGGCTTGGTGCGTCCCCGTCCAGAAGGCACGACCAACGACGCGTTGAAGAGCGGCAAGATTGAAGTGTTGTGCCACGAGTTGATCGTGTTGAATGCCTCGGTCACGCCCCCGTTTCAAATTGACGACGACAATCTGTCCGAGACCACCCGCTTGACGCACCGTGTGCTCGACCTGCGTCGTCCGTACATGCAAAACAACCTGATGCTGCGCTACAAAGTGTCCATGGAAGTGCGCAAGTACTTGGATGAAAACGGCTTCGTCGACATCGAAACCCCCATGCTCACCAAGAGCACGCCTGAAGGCGCGCGCGACTACTTGGTGCCCAGCCGTGTGCACGATGGCCAGTTCTTCGCCTTGCCCCAATCGCCCCAGCTGTTCAAGCAGTTGTTGATGGTGGCCGGCTACGACCGTTACTACCAAATCACCAAGTGCTTCCGCGACGAAGACTTGCGCGCTGACCGTCAACCTGAATTCACCCAGATTGATATTGAAACCTCGTTCTTGAGCGAGGAAGAAATCCGCGACATGTTCCAAGGCATGATCAAACGCGTGTTCAAGAACACCATCGGTGTGGACTTGGGCGAGTTCCCCGTCATGACCTACCAAGACGCCATGCACATCTACGGCTCTGACAAGCCTGACCTACGCGTGAAATTGCAGTTCACCGAAGTGACCGACGTCATGGGCGACGTGGACTTCAAAGTGTTCTCAGGCGCTGCCAACATGAAGGGTGGCCGCGTGGTGGCCTTGCGCGTGCCTCATGGCTCTGTTGAAGGCGGTGGCATCAGCCGTGGCGAGATCGATGCGTACACCGAGTTCGTCAAGATCTACGGTGCCAAGGGCTTGGCCTACATCCGCGTTAACGACTTGTCTAAAGGTCGTGACGGCTTGCAGTCACCCATTGTCAAGAACATTCACGATGCGGCCTTGGCTGCTGTGTTGGAGCGCACCGGCGCACAAGACGGCGACTTGATTTTCTTTGGTGCCGACAAGGCCAAGATCGTCAACGACGCCATCGGTGCCCTGCGCATCAAGATCGGCCACAGCGAGTTCG
>JBPCSU010000061.1:0-3023 GCA_051006815.1 Limnohabitans sp. | reverse complement strand
CGAGCAGTCTGGATTCAACGCAGCCGCGCCATCCAAAGCGTAAGGCCGAACAGTCCCAAGCTGCTCGTCCACGCAAATGCCGCCACATGGCGGCATTTGCATGGACGAGCAGCTTGGGACTGTTCGGCCTTACGCTTTGGATGGCGCGGCTGCGTTGAATCCAGACTGCTCGAGAGTTAATCCTGCGACATCTTTCGCCGCGAGCAATGGCGCTGCATTCAACATGTGAAGTGGCCATTCAATACCGATCGCTGGATCATTCCAGAGCAGGCTGCGCTCGAATTCAGGGTGGTAAAAGTCGGTGGTCTTGTAAAGAAATTCGGCGCTTTCACTGGTGACCAAAAATCCATGTGCCAAGCCTTCGGGGATCCACAGTTGTTTTTTGTTTTCAGCCGACAGCTCCAACCCCAACCATTTGCCAAACGTGGCAGAGTCTTTGCGAATATCCACTGCTACATCAAACACGGCACCATGCGTCACCCGCACGAGCTTGCCTTGTGCATGCTGCACCTGGTAATGCAAGCCCCGCAACACGCCTTTGGCCGACTTGCTGTGATTGTCTTGCACGAAGGTCTCTTTCAGGCCCGTGGCCTGCTCGAAATCACGCGCATTGAAGCTCTCAAAAAAGAAGCCTCGGGCGTCGCCAAACACTTTTGGCTCCAGCACTAGCACACCCTCTATCGGGGTTGTTGTGACTTGATAGGGCATGGTTTTATTTCAGCAAACTCAGCAAGTATTGACCGTAGCCATTTTTAGCCAGTGGCGCCGCCAGTTTTTGAATGACGCTTGCATCGATCCACTTTTGATTGAACGCAATTTCTTCAGGGCAAGCCACCATCAAACCCTGACGTTTTTGCAACGTCCCAATGAAGCTAGCAGCATCTAACAAGCTGTCATGCGTCCCTGTGTCGAGCCACGCATAGCCTCGGCCCATGATTTCCACATTCAACTGGTTCAGCTCTAGATAACGTTTGTTGACATCAGTAATTTCTAACTCACCGCGGTGTGAGGGTTTGACAGCGGCGGCGATGTCGCAGACCTGCTCGTCATAAAAATACAAACCCGTCACCGCATAGTTGCTTTTCGGTTTGGCTGGCTTTTCTTCAATGCTCAGCGCTTTGAATGCAGCATCAAATTCCACCACGCCATAACGTTCCGGATCTTGCACGTGGTACGCAAACACACTGGCGCCGCTAGCACGCACATTCGCACTGTGCAGCTGCTTCACCAAATCGTGGCCATAGAAAATGTTGTCACCTAACACCAACGCGCTGGGGTGGTCGGCCACAAAGTTTTTGCCGATGATGAAAGCCTGCGCCAAGCCATCGGGGCTGGGCTGCACCGCATATTCAATGTGCATGCCCCACTGACTGCCATCACCCAGCAGCTCCGTGAAGCGTGGCGTGTCTTGTGGCGTAGAGATGATCAACACCTCACGAATGCCGCTCAGCATCAGCGTAGTGAGCGGGTAATAAATCATGGGCTTGTCGTACACAGGCATGAGTTGTTTGCTCACGGCCTGTGTCACTGGATACAAGCGCGTACCAGAGCCCCCAGCGAGGATGATGCCTTTGCGTTGCTTCGTCATATTTGCTCTTTTTATTTAAAGTATTTCGGCCAGCATGCGATCTACGCCTTGTTGCCAAGGTGGCAATGCAAGCCCAAATGCCTGTTGCAATTTATTTGTATTGAGGCGCGAGTTCAAAGGGCGGGCCGCAGGTGTTGGAAAAGCACTGGTGGGCACAGGCACCACTTCAGAAACTTTCCAAGCCAACACTGGCTTCGCCGCTTTGGCCTGCGCGATGACATGACTCGCATAGCCATGCCAAGTGGTTTCGCCAGATGCCACAAGGTGATACACCCCACCCAAGAAAATGTTTTGTGTGTTCACCACACGACGCATGGCTTGCGCGGTGACATCGGCAATCAAATCTGCGCCCGTAGGCGTGCCATATTGGTCATTGATGACCGTGAGCTTCTCGCGCTCTTGCGCCAAACGCAGCATAGTTTTGGCAAAGTTGCCACCACGCGCGGCATACACCCAACTGGTACGGAAAATCAAATACTTGCAACCACTGGCCACTATTGTCTTTTCACCGTCCAACTTGGTTTGGCCGTACACACTCAGTGGCCCCGTGCCCTCACTCTCTTCCCTGGCATGTGTACCAGAGCCGTCAAACACGTAGTCGGTCGAGTAATGCACCAGCCATGCGCCCACCTGTGCCGCAGCCTTGGCCAATGCCGCAGGCGCATCGGTGTTGAGGCAACGCGCCAACTCGGGCTCTGATTCAGCTTTGTCTACCGCGGTGTGCGCTGCCGCATTGACGATGAAGTCTGGTTTGTAGGTAAACACAGTTTGCGCCAGTTGCTCAGGCTTGGATAAATCACCGCAGTAGTCGGTGCTGTGACGATCAAGCGCCAACACCTCACCCAACGGCGCGAGGCTGCGCTGCAACTCCCAACCCACTTGGCCATTTTTGCCTAAGAGAAGAATTTTCATTCTTTACGAACCTGACGCACCGTATTGCTTGCCCACCCAATGGCGATAAGCGCCACTGGTGACACCCTCCACCCATGCTTGATTGGCCAAGTACCACTGCACGGTTTTGCGAAAAACCGTTTCAAATGTTTCTTGGGGCTTCCAGCCCAGCTCGCGTTCGATCTTGCGAGCGTCAATGGCGTAGCGGCGGTCGTGGCCAGGGCGGTCTTTGACAAAGGTAATTTGCTCGGCATAACGTTTGCCATCTGAACGAGGTTTGAGTTCATCCAGCACAGCGCACAAAGTGTTGACTACTTCAAGGTTGGGCTTCTCGTTCCAGCCGCCAATGTTGTAGGTCTCGCCTACTTTGCCGACTTCTAGCACGCGGGCTATGGCGCAGCAGTGATCTTCTACATACAACCAATCACGCACTTGCTGGCCATCGCCATAAATGGGCAATGGCTTGCCGGCTAAGGCGTTGAGCAACACCAAAGGAATGAGCTTTTCTGGGAAGTGGTACGGCCCATAGTTGTTGCTGCAATTG
>JBPCSU010000060.1:0-17995 GCA_051006815.1 Limnohabitans sp. | reverse complement strand
GGCCAGTTCGAGTGGAAGCTCGACCTCGAAGACGTTCACCTCAACATCGAAGCGCGCCTCACCCAACTGGTGGGCGACGCGGGCAAACGCCTGCACACGGGCCGCAGCCGCAACGACCAAGTGGCCACCGACGTGCGCCTGTGGTTGCGCGGCGAGATGGATCTGATCATTGACCTGTTGGTCGATCTGCAAAAGTCACTCGTGACGGTGGCGGAGCAAAACGTTGACGTCATCCTGCCCGGCTTCACCCACTTGCAAGTGGCGCAGCCCGTGAGCTTTGCGCACCACCTGTTGGCCTACGTGGAAATGTTTGCGCGCGACGCTGAGCGCATGAGCGACGTGCGCCGCCGCACCAACCGTTTGCCGCTGGGCAGCGCCGCCTTGGCGGGCACCACCTACCCACTGGACCGCGAACGCGTGGCCCGTACCCTGGGCATGGTCGACGAACACGGCCACGCACAAGTCTGCCAAAACAGCTTGGACGGCGTGAGCGACCGCGACTTCGCGATTGAGTTCACCGCTGCCGCGTCGCTGTGCATGGTGCACATCAGCCGCTTCAGTGAAGAACTGATTTTGTGGATGAGCCAAAACTTTGGCTTCATCAAAATCGCCGACCGCTTCACCACCGGCAGCTCGATCATGCCGCAGAAGAAAAACCCCGACGTGCCTGAACTCGCCCGCGGCAAAACCGGTCGCGTGGTGGGCCATTTGATGGGCCTCATCACCTTGATGAAAGGCCAGCCCCTGGCCTACAACAAAGACAACCAAGAAGACAAAGAGCCGTTGTTTGACACCGTGGACACGCTCAAAGACACGCTGCGCATCTTCAGCGAAATGGTGGGCGGCCAGGTCAACCCCGCCACGGGCGCAAAAGAAGGCGGTATCACCGTCAACGCGCAGGCCATGGAAGACGCGGCCAAAAAAGGCTTCGCCACCGCCACCGACTTGGCCGACTACTTGGTGAAAAAAGGCCAGCCCTTCCGCGATGCGCATGAGACGGTGGCACACGCGGTGAAGGCCGCTGCCAGCCACAACTGCGACCTCTCCGAGCTCCCCCTCGAAGTGCTGCAAAGCTTCCACCCCGCCATCGAAAAAGACGTGTACGACTGCTTGAGCCTGCACGGCTCTCTCAACGCCCGAAACACCTTGGGCGGCACAGCCCCGGTGCAAGTGCGTGCGCAAATTGCACGCCACCACGCCCGACTGGCCTGACATGCTGAGCCCCGAAGATCCGAGCCGCGCCCACCGCGCCATCGCGATCTTTGAGGCCACCAAAGGGCTGGCTGCGCTGGCCGGCCTGATTGGCGTGCTCGACTTGCTGCAGCACGATGCCCGCGCCATGGTGATGACCTTGATTGGCCGCTTCGGCCTCGACCCCGAGGCGCACTACCCCTCGCTGCTGCTGCACTACGCCGATCTGCTGCCTGAAACCGACATTCAGATGTTGCTGGCCTTGGGAGCCGCCTACATCGCCATGCGACTCATCGAAGCCACGGGCTTGTGGCTGGGCAAAGTGTGGGGGGAGTATTTGGGCGCCTTGTCGGGCGGCATCTACATTCCGTTCGAAATCATCCACTGGGCTGACGACCCCACTTGGTTGAACGCCTTGATCGTGTTGTTGAACGTGGTCATCGTGGGCATCTTGACGCATGCCTTGTGGCGACGTCTGCACCGCACCACCTCGACTACCTCGCGCACATCGGTATGACCGACATCCTCACCGTCACCCTGAACCCCGCGTTGGATGTGTTGACCACCATCGACCAGGTGAGCGACACGCACAAGATGCGCTGTGGCGCCGTCATCAAACACCCGGGGGGCGGCGGGGTCAACGTGGCGCGTGTGCTCCATCGTCTGGGGGCCAATTGCGTGGCCTTGTATCTGGCGGGTGGTGTCACCGGCGAGCGTCACCACAAGCTGATGCGCGCAGAAAAAGTACGCTGCCATGTGCTGCCGATTGCCGAAGAAACCCGCGAGAGTTTTTCGGTGCACGAAACCGCCAGTGGCAACGACTTTCGCTTTGTCTTACCCGGTCCACAAGTGTCGGTTGCCGAAGCCGAGGCCTGCTTGGACTACGTGGCGCAGCACTTGCCCAAACAAATTTTGGTCATCAGCGGCGGTTTGGCACCGAACATGCCCCATGATTTTTATGCGCGTTTGGTGCAGATCGCCAAAGCACAGGGCGTGCGCGTGGTGCTCGATGCCAGCGGCCCTGCGCTGAGCGAAGCGTTGAAGGTGGGCGTGTATTTGTTCAAACCCAGCCTGCGTGAGTTACGTGATTTGACGGGGCAAGCCTTGCCCGACACAGACGCGCAGGTGCAGACCGCACGGCAGCTCATTCACAGCGGCCAAGCCGAGATCGTTGCCGTGTCATTGGGCGCGGAGGGTGCGATGGTGGTGAGCGCACAAGAAAGCTGGCGTGCGCGCAGCATTCAAGTGGACGTACAAACCACGATTGGCGCCGGTGACAGCTTTGTCGGCGGCATGGTCTGGTCGCTTGCCCGCGGGGACACGCTGCTCAAAGCGTTTCAATTCGGCATGGCTGCAGGAGCGGCCGCACTGTTAGCGCCTGGCACCTCGCTGGCACAAGCCAGTGATGTGCACCGCGTGGTCCCTTACCTTGTGACCGAAGCCCTCTAAAGTCCCCTGGCGTTTCACGCCCAGCCCGCTTGGGGCCTCGCTTTAAATTATTTCAATCTCGCTGTCGCACTCTTCACAGGGAGTGACCCAGCGCTCGGGCTACCATGCGTGGCATCTTTAGGAGACCCTCATGCCCGTGATCACCAACATCGAAGACTTGCGCGTTTTGGCCGAGAAACGCGTTCCCCGCATGTTTTACGACTACGCCGATTCCGGCAGTTGGACCGAGGGCACCTACCGCGCCAACGAAACAGATTTTCAAAAAATCAAGTTGCGCCAACGCGTAGCGGTGAACATGGAAAACCGCACCACCGCCACCCAGATGGTCGGCCTGGATGTGAAGATGCCTGTGGCCATCGCCCCCGTGGGTTTGACCGGTATGCAAAGCGCCGACGGCGAAATCAAAGCCGCACGTGCGGCCGAAAAATTTGGCATCCCCTTCATCTTGTCGACCATGAGCATTTGCTCAATGGAAGACGTGGCCGCCCACACCACCGCCCCCTTCATGTACCAGCTCTACATGATGCGCGACCGCGACGCCATGGCCAACATGATTGAACGCGCACGCAAAGCCAAGTGCAGCGCCTTGGTGTTGACGCTCGATTTGCAAGTGATCGGCCAACGCCACAAAGATTTGAAGAACGGCCTCACAGCCCCCCCCAGCCCCACCATCGCCAACATCATCAACCTGATGACCAAGCCCCGTTGGTGCCTCGGCATGGCTGGTACGCGCCGTCATACCTTTGGCAACTTGGTCGGCCACGTCAAAGGCGTGAGCAACATGAAGTCACTGGCCTCGTGGACCAACGAACAGTTCGACCCGCGTTTGTCGTGGGAAGACGTGGCCTGGGTCAAAGCCCAGTGGGGAGGCAAGCTAATTCTCAAAGGCATTCAAGACGTGGAAGACGCCAAACTGGCGGTGCAAAGCGGGGCCGATGCCATCGTGGTCAGCAACCACGGCGGTCGTCAATTGGATGGTGCGCAATCCAGCATCGAAGCGCTGCCGCCCATCGTGGCGGCCGTGGGCGACCAAATTGAGGTGTGGATGGACGGCGGCATTCGCTCAGGTCAAGACGTGCTGAAAGCCTGGGCCTTGGGTGCACGTGGCACCTTGATTGGTCGCGCCATGGTCTACGGCTTGGGTGCCATGGGTGAAGAAGGCGTAAGCAAAGCGCTGCAAATCATCCACAAAGAACTGGATGTGACGATGGCCTTCTGCGGCCACACCAACATCCAGAACGTCAACACCAACATCTTGCTGCCCGGCACCTTCCCCACCCCATGAGCCAAGACATCCCCACACCCAGCACGGGCGTCAGCGCTTGGTGGCGCGCACTGAGCATTTTTTTGGCCCTCGTGGTGTTCATCGGCTGGGCCTTCAGCGCCAGCATGTATGAACAGTTCAAGGCGCAGATTCAGCACCTCGAAGCCAAGCTGATCGAAGTGCCACAGGTGCGCGAGGTGTCGGTGTTGTTGGACGAGGCACAGCTGCCCGCCATGCTGATGACGTATGACCCGCAAACGCAGAAGCTGCAAGTGCAACGCCTCAACGAGGTGAAGGAAGGCCGCGAACAAGCCTTGCACGTGTGGGCCATGACCGAAGGTGACACGCCGCGGCTGCTGGGCGTGCTGACCAACAAATACAAAACCCAACAGCTCGATGTGCCCACGCAAGCGCTTGACAGTGCGCAGGCCTTGGCCATCAGTGTCGAAAACAAAGACCGTGGCCCTTTGAAAGGCAAGCCCCAACAGCCTTGGCTGTTCAAGGGCGCGTTGGTCAAAAAAGCAATTTAAGCCTTACAGCTTTTCGCTCCACGGCACACCGCCCGTCGCCCAGTCGTGGCGCGGCACGTCAAAGAACAACACGTCCACGCTCTCGGGCTTGCTGCCCAAGGTTTTGGCACACGCTTCGGTGAAGGCTTGGGCCAATTCTTTCTTTTGTTGGGGCGTGCGGCCCTCGATCAGTTCAACGCGAATGGTGGGCATAGGTCTCTCCTGCAGGTTTAAAAGTTGGCTGCGATTATGCTTCTGACTTGTGACCTCGACTGCCCCCACTCCCCCACTGGCGCGACGCATTGCGCACCTCGACATGGATGCGTTTTACGCCTCGGTCGAGCTGCTGCGCTACCCGCAGCTCAAAGGCTTGCCGGTGGTGATTGGCGGGGGACGCCGGCGCGAAGACAACTTGCTGGAACGCTTGCAAGCGGCAGACCCCGAGGGCGACTGGCGCCTCGACAACTTCAACACCCGGTTGCACGAAATTCCGGTGGATTTCTTTCCACGCCTCTCGGGCTACACCGGACGCGGCGTCATCACCACCGCCACCTATGCCGCGCGGCAGTTTGGCGTGGGCTCGGCCATGGGCGTGATGAAAGCCGCCAAGCTCTGCCCCGATGCCATTTTGTTGCCGGTGGACTTTGACCAATACCGTCACTACTCGCAGCGCTTCAAACACCTCATCACCGAGATCGCACCGGTGATGGAAAACCGTGGCGTGGACGAGGTCTACATCGACTTCACCCACGTGCCGGGTGGGCAACGCGAAGGGGGGCGCGTGTTGGCGCGTTTGATTCAGAAAGCCATCTTTGACGACACCGGCTTGACCTGCTCGGTGGGGGTGGCCCCCAACAAACTGTTGGCCAAGATGGCCAGCGAGTTCAACAAACCCAACGGCATTTCCATCGTTCAACCTGACGATTTAGAAACCCTGATTTGGCCCCTGCCCTGCCGCAAAGTGAATGGCATCGGCCCCAAAGCCGAAGCCAAATTGGCCACGCACGAGATTCACACCATCGGCGATTTGGCGCAGCGCGACCGCGTGTGGCTGATGGCCACGTTTGGCAAAAGCTACGGCGCATGGCTGCACGACGCGGCCCATGGCAAAGACGAACGTCCGGTTGAAACCGAGAGCGAGCCTGTGAGCATCAGCCGCGAAACCACTTTCGAACGCGACTTGCATGCGGTGCGCGACCGCGAAGAACTCGGCGGCATCTTCACGCGCTTGTGCCAGCAAGTGGCCGCAGATTTGGCGCGCAAAGGGTATGTGGGCAAGACCATTGGCATCAAGCTGCGCTACGACAACTTTCAAAGCGTCACGCGCGATCAAACCCTCCAGACCTACACCGGCGACGCCCACGCCATTCGCGAAGCGGCGGGGCAATGCCTCAAGCGCGTGGGGCTGGAGCGACGCTTGCGCTTGTTGGGCGTGCGCGTGGGGTCACTCATGAAGTTGGAAGAATGGCAAGCCCAAGGCCAGCACGCCGAAGAAACCTCAACCCCCTACACCGCCCCGTTGTTTGACGACTTGCCGGACTGAGCCCGTCCTGCACCTCACGCCTTATTGCCGTGCGGTACGCACATTGGCCGGCAGCGCTTGCGGATGACTGGTGCGCCAAGGGTTGATGTCCAAGCCGCCGCGACGGGTGTAACGTGCATACACCTCCAGGCGCAAGGGTTGGCACTGGCGGGTGATGTCCATGAAGATGCGCTCCACACATTGCTCATGGAACTCATTGTGGTTTCGGAAACTCACGATGTAGCGCAGCAAGCCCGCTTGGTCAATTTGTGGGCCGGTGTAGCTGATGCGCACACTGCCCCAGTCGGGTTTGCCCGTGACCAAGCAATTGCTTTTCAACAAATTGCTGGTCAGCGTTTCAGTCACTGGCGCTTCGTGGGTGTTGGCCGTCAGCAGCGCGGGGTTGGGTTGGTATTCGTCGCATTCCAAATCCAAACGGTCGAGGCTCAAGCCATCGAGCTCGTGCACGGGTTCACGGTCAAAGTTTTCAGGCAACACCAGGTGCACGCCGACGCTGGCCTGCACGGTCGTGCCGTGCCAAATGGCGGCGCTCAGGTCTTGGCGCAAACGGGTTTGCAGCTCAGCCACATCGGCAATGCGGGTGTTGTTGAAGCTGTTCAAGTAGTGTTTGAACGATTTGCTTTCAATGATGTGCGTCGACTCGGCTGGCACCGTGATGCGCGCCAACGCCACTTGCGGTTTGCCACGCGCGTTGAGCCAGCTCAGTTCGTAAGCCGTCCACAAATCTGCGCCAAAAAATGGGGGCTGGCCAGTGATGCCAATTTCATCGCGCTTGGTTTGGCGTGGAATCGGAAACAGCAGCGACGCGTCGTACTGGTCCACATACGACGACGATTTACCCAGTTGCGATTGTTCAGGGGTATTCATACAACGACCTCAAGCCAACTTGCGACGGAACACTTTGCGATCAGGCTCAGACACCGCAGCGTCAAACGCGTAGCCTTCGAGGTTGAAGCCTTCCAAGCCCTTGGGCGTTTTGATTTGATGGGTCACCGCGTAGCGCGTCATCAAGCCGCGTGCGCGCTTGGCGTTGAAGCTGATGACTTTGTATTTGCCGCCTTTGTAGTCTTCAAACACACACTCGACCACGCGCGCTTTCAGCGCCTTGCGATCGACCGATTTGAAATACTCTTGCGAAGCCAAGTTGACGATGATCGGCTCCGCCTCACCACTCAAACGTTGGTTCAAATAATCGGCGATTTGGGTGCCCCAAAACTTGTACAGGTTGTTGCCTTTGTCGTTCACCAAGGCGGTGCCCATTTCCAAACGGTAGGGTTGCATCCAATCGAGCGGGCGCAGCACGCCATACAAACCACTCAAAATCGCCACATGCTCTTGGGCCCAATCGAGGTCTTTGGCTTTCAGGGTTTTGGCATCCAAACCTTCGTACACATCGCCGTTGAACGCCAACACGGCTTGCTTGGCATTTTTGGCGGTGAATTTGGGGGTCCACGCTTGGTAACGCGCCACGTTCAGACTGGCCAAGGCATCGCTCAGGCTCATCAAGCTGGCAATGTCGTGTGGCGACTTTTCTTTGAGGACGGCGATCAACTCAGCCGCCTGCTTCACAAACAAGGGCTGCGTGTGCGGCACGTCGCCAGCGGGCGTGTCGTAGTCAAGGGCTTTGGCGGGTGAGAGCAAAAACAACATAGGGCGCAAAGGATGGGCGTCACAAACAAGCCTGAATTATGGGGTGGAGACACCCCCACCCCTAGGTAAAATGACGGGTTTAGCCCTTTGGGCTCACGTGTCCCTTGTTGACACGCCGTTTTTATTTGTCAAAGCACCCCATGAGCAACACGCCCACCACGCCCCTCGAACAACCCGGTTTGAACCGCCTGTCCAAATCGTTCGAACCCGCCGCCCTCGAGGCCCATTGGGGCCCTGAATGGGAAAAGCGGGGCTATGGCGTGGCGGGCTTCCGTGGCACGGGCGCTCCTGCTGCTGAGGCACCGGCGTTTGCCATTCAGTTGCCGCCGCCCAACGTGACAGGCACCTTGCACATGGGCCATGCGTTCAACCAAACCATCATGGACAGCTTGACGCGTTACCACCGCATGTCGGGCTTCAACACCGCCTGGATTCCCGGCACCGACCATGCGGGCATTGCCACCCAAATCGTGGTGGAACGCCAGCTGCAAGCCAAAGGCATCAGCCGCCACGACATGGGGCCCACGCCCGCCGAAGCGCGCAAGAACTTCGTGAGCAAGGTGTGGGAGTGGAAGGAAGAATCGGGCAGCACCATCACCAGCCAAATGCGCCGCATGGGCGACAGCGTGGACTGGAGCCGCGAATACTTCACGATGGACCCCAAGCTGTCCAAGACCGTCACCGAAACCTTTGTGCAGCTGTATGAGCAAGGCCTGATTTACCGCGGCAAGCGCTTGGTCAACTGGGACCCGGTGTTGATGAGCGCAGTGTCTGATCTGGAAGTCGAAAGCGAAGAGGAAGATGGCTCGTTGTGGCACATCCGCTATGACTTGGCCGATGGTTCCGGCAGCCTGACCGTGGCCACCACCCGCCCCGAAACCCTGCTGGGCGACGTGGCCGTGATGGTGCACCCCGAAGACGAGCGCTACAGCGCCTTGATCGGCCAGCAAGTGAACCTGCCTTTGTGCAACCGCACCATCCCCGTGATTGCAGACGACTACGTCGACAAAGCTTTTGGCACTGGCGTGGTCAAAGTCACGCCCGCGCACGACACCAACGACTACGCGGTAGGCCAGCGCCACAAGCTGGACATGATTTGTGTGCTCAACCTCGACGCCACCATCAACACCCACGCGCCTGAAAAATACCAAGGCCTCGACCGCTTCGTGGCTCGCAAGGCCGTGGTGGCCGACCTGGAAGCCGCAGGCGCTTTGGTGGAAGTGAAGAAACACAAACTCATGGTGCCGCGTTGCGCCCGCACCGGCCAAGTGATTGAGCCCATGCTGACCGACCAATGGTTTGTCGCGATGAACCAAGTGGGCCAAGGCGACGCCACGGGCAAGAGCATTGCGCAAAAAGCCATCGACGCCGTGCAATCGGGCCAGGTGAGCTTTGTGCCCGAGAACTGGGTCAACACCTACAACCAATGGATGAACAACATCCAAGACTGGTGTATCTCGCGCCAGCTGTGGTGGGGCCATCAAATCCCGGCGTGGTACGACGAAGACGGCAACGTGTATGTGGCGCGCGATGAGGCGGAGGCACAAGCCAAAGCGCCAGGCAAAACGTTGAAGCGCGACGAAGACGTTCTAGACACTTGGTATTCATCGGCACTCGTGCCGTTCAGCACCATGGGCTGGCCCGACAAGTCGCCCGACTATGACCTGTACCTGCCCTCGAGCGTGTTGGTCACCGGCTACGACATCATCTTCTTCTGGGTCGCCCGCATGATCATGATGACCACGCACTTCACCGGTCGCGTGCCGTTCAAACATGTGTACATCCACGGCCTGGTGCTCGATGCACAAGGCAAGAAGATGAGCAAATCTGAAGGCAACGTGCTCGACCCCGTGGACTTGATCGACGGCATCACCTTAGAGCCCCTGCTCGAGAAGCGCACCCAAGGCTTGCGCAAGCCCGAGACCGCCCCCAAGGTACGCAAGCAAACCGAAAAAGAATTCCCCGAAGGCATTCCCGCCTACGGTGCCGATGCGTTGCGCTTCACCTTTGCCGCGTTGGCAAGCTTGGGGCGCTCCATCAACTTCGACAGCAAACGCTGCGAGGGCTACCGTAACTTCTGCAACAAGGTCTGGAACGCCTCCCGCTTCGTGCTGATGAACTGCGAAGGCCAAGACTGCGGCTTGAAAGAACACGGGGCTGCCGAGTGCTTGCCAGGCGGTTACCTGAACTTCAGCCAAGCCGACCGTTGGATTGTTTCTAAGCTGCAACGCGTCGAAGCCGAGGTAGCCAAAGGCTTTGCCGAGTACCGCCTCGACAACGTGGCCAACACCATTTATGACTTCGTGTGGAACGAGTTCTGCGACTGGTATTTGGAAATCGCCAAAGTACAAATCAACACCGGCGACGACGCGCAAAAACGCGCCACGCGCCGCACCTTGATTCGCACACTCGAAACCATCCTGCGTTTGGCCCACCCCATCACCCCATTCATCACCGAAGAGCTGTGGCAAACCGTGGCCGTGGTGGCGGGACGTATTCAGCCCGACGACAAGGCAGCCTCTATCAGCGTGGCCGCCTATCCCGTGAGCCAACCTGAACGCATCGACGAACAAGCCGAGGCTTACGTCACACGCGTGAAATCCTTGGTCGATGCCTGCCGCAACTTGCGCGGCGAAATGGGTGTGTCACCCGCCACGCGCATGCCGTTGTTTGCATTGGCCGGTAGTGCTGAAGAACACGCGTTCATGCAAGGCGTGGCGCCTGTGTTGCAAGCCTTGGCCAAACTCAGCGAAGTCAAAGTATTTGACGACGAAGCCGCATGGTCGGCCGCGGCACAAGCCGCCCCCGTCGCCGTGATTGGTGAGTTGCGCGTGTGCTTGTTCATCGAAGTCGATGTAGCGGCTGAGAAAGTTCGTTTGGGCAAAGAGGTCGACCGCTTGCAAAACGAAATTGAAAAGGCGGGCTCTAAACTCAAGAACGAAGCCTTCGTGGCCAAAGCCCCTCCCGCTGTGATTGACGAAGCCAAGAAGCGCGTGGCCGAGTTCACCGCCACCTTGCACAAGGTGCAAGAGCAGCTGGCCAAACTGGGAAAGTAAACACATGAAAACCAAACTCACGAAAGCCGTCTTCCCCGTCGCGGGCATGGGCACACGCTTCTTGCCCGCCACCAAAGCCAGCCCGAAAGAGATGCTGCCCGTGGTCGACAAGCCGTTGATTCAATACGCGGTGGAAGAAGCCTACGAAGCTGGCATTCGTGAAATGATTTTCGTCACCGGGCGCAGCAAGCGTTCGATCGAAGACCACTTTGACACCGCTTACGAACTCGAAACCGAGCTCGAAGCCGCTGGCAAACAAGCCTTGCTCGACATCGTGCGCAGCGTCCAGCCCGACGACATGCAGTGCGTGTACGTGCGCCAAGCGCGCGCGTTGGGGCTCGGCCACGCGGTGCTGTGTGCCGAGCAGCTCGTCGGAGACGAACCGTTTGCCGTGCTGTTGGCCGACGACTTGATGCGCGGCAACCCCGGTGGCCCCGGCGTGTTGAAACAAATGGCCGATGTGTTTGCGCGCACACACGCGTCGGTGTTGGCAGTGCAAGAAGTACCGCTGGAGCACGTACACCGCTACGGTGTGGTGGCCGGTGTGGATGTGGGCAATGGCTTGGTCGACATTCAAAAAATGGTCGAAAAACCCAAGGCCGAAGTTGCGCCCTCACGCACCACTGTGGCCGGACGCTACATCTTGACCCCGCAGGTGTTTGATTGCATTCGCGCGGGTGGTCGTGGTGTGCAAGGTGAAATTCAGCTCACCGATGGCATTGCCGGTTTGTTAGCCAGCCAAAAGGTGTTTGCGTATGCGTACCAGGGCAAACGCTACGACTGCGGCAGCAAACAAGGTTTCTTGCAAGCCACGGTGGAACTGGCGTTGCAACACGCAGAAGTCAGCGCCGAATTCCGCGATTACCTCAAGCAACTCAACGTCGCTTGAGGATGTGAATGAAGTCGCTGCCCTCGGTGGTCTGCGACAACAACTCATTCCCTGTTTGTTTGGCAAACGCCGCAAAGTCGCGCAGTGAGCCGGTATCGGTAGACACCACTTTCAGCACCTGACCGCTTTGCATCGCGGTCAGCGCTTTCTTGGCTTTCAAAATCGGTAGCGGGCAATTCAAGCCGCGTGTATCAAGTTCGACATCGACGTTCATGCGGGAAACACCCCTGTCGACAAATAGCGGTCGCCACGGTCACACACGATGAAGGCAATCGTGGCGTTCTCCACGTGCTGTGCAATTTGCATCGCCACCCAGCAAGCGCCTGCGGCAGAAATGCCGGCGAAGATGCCCTCTTCACGCGCCAAGCGGCGGCACATGTCCTCGGCATCGTCTTGGCTGACGTACACCAACTCGTCCACATTTCTGGCATCGTAAATTTTGGGCAAGTACTCTTGCGGCCATTTGCGAATGCCAGGAATGCGAGAGCCTTCAGAAGGCTGAGCACCGATGATGCGGATGGCGGGGTTCTTTTCTTTCAAATAGCGTGACACACCGGTGATGGTACCGGTGGTGCCCATGGCGCTCACGAAATGTGTGATACGTCCGTGGGTGTCGTTCCACAACTCGGGGCCTGTGGTTTCGTAGTGAATGCGGGGGTTGTCGCCGTTGGCAAATTGGTCCAGCACGCGGCCTTTGCCTTCGGTTTGCATGCGCTCAGCCAAATCACGGGCGTACTCCATGCCGCCGCTCTTGGGTGTCAAGATCAACTCAGCACCAAACGCCTTCATGGTTTGGGCGCGCTCGATGGACAAGTCCTCCGGCATGATCAACACCATGCGGTAGCCCTTGATCGCCGCCGCCATGGCCAGCGCAATGCCGGTGTTACCCGAGGTGGCCTCAATCAAGGTGTCGCCAGGCTGGATATCGCCGCGTTCTTGGGCGCGTTGAATCATCGACAACGCCGGGCGGTCTTTCACCGAACCAGCAGGGTTGTTACCTTCCAACTTGCCCAAAATCACGTTGCCGCGTTGGGCATTTTCTGCCGCACCCATGCGTTGCAATGCGACCAAGGGCGTCTTACCAATGGCGTCTTCAATGGTTGGGTAAATTGCGTGTGAACTCATAACCCGTACTGTGCCATAAGACGCACGGCATTCGTCGACACGCGAGAAGCCTCGCGCTGCGCGCTTTTAAACCAGCAGATGCTTTTGGGCCTTCAGAACGGCCTGCGTGCGGTTAAAAACTTTTAACTCACGAAAAATTTGGTTGATGTGAATCTTCACCGTTTGCTCGCTGATTTCCAGTCGATCGGCAATGATTTTGTTGGGAAGCCCGTAGGCAATCAAGTCAAGCACCTCACGTTGCCGCGAGGTCAGACGGAACTCTTGCGTGACCTCTGTGGCAGCACCAAGGGGGCTGCTGGGCATATCCATCAGTTCTTTGACTTGGTCACAGATGAACTGACTGACATTGTTTTTGGAAATAAAAGCGGATGCACCCGAACGAATGGCTCTCTTCTTCCACTCGCTCTCATCCAAGCCCGAAATAGCAACCACATGCTTCACTTGTGGCTGCGACCTGAACAGCGTGATGGCATCTTCGCCACTCAAGCCATGCAGCAGGATGTCGAGCACCACCACCCACTCATGATCTGCCGCGTTGCCAAGAATTTCGACGCCTTCATGGGTGTCGGCAGCCAGCTTGACAGGGAGTTTCCACTTAGCAAATTCAGAACTAAATTTTTCGCCTAATGCATCTCTATAGACCGGATGGTCATCAACTATCAAAAGTGCTTTTTTATGCATAGAGCGTATTTTTTCTTGAATGCTAAGCAAGGTCTTATCGATAAACAATAGCCCATCAGTTGTACGACGAATGAACTACTGTCAAAGAGTTCATGGCCCCTCAACCCCCATCGACCAGCCCCTTCGCAGGCAGCTAGAGCTAATGTTCTAGCGGTCTTTGCGAAAAACCTCTGTTTCTAGCATGAGAATTTGCGTCAATTGATTACAAATGATTCACCGTTGTCATGCCCGATTCAACCCATGTGACCGATTTCGACAACCTGTCGTCGATTCAAATCGCCAAACAAAAATCTGCCTACATTGTCAAAACAGCGCGCTCTGTCACGGTCACCAACATCTTGGCGCCCGTGTTTGCACTCCTGCTTTTTTATGACGATGCCGATCCCGTCAAGCTCGCCATTTGGTTGTCTTACATGGCGGCGGCCACGTTCATCCGCACCTGGGTGACCGCACAACTGGAAGACAAAGAAGAAAAAATTGCAAATCCCACCAGAGACTTGAACGTGGTCACCTTCGGTGTCGCGTTGATCGGTTTTGGTTGGGGCTTGGGCTGGATTTTGTTGGTGCCAGATTTAGACACGATGAATCGCATGATTTATCTGTATGTCACGGCCGGAGGCATGTTCAACGCCATGTTTGGCTATTGCGTACATTGGCCCACGTTCTACAGCTTCATCATCCCAACCATGGTGCCTGCCATTTCAAGCGTGCTGTGGAACCGCGATATTTTTCCGTGGCCATTTGCCGTTGGCATTTCAATCTTGTTCATCTGTGTCATCAAGATCGCCAAGAACTTTTCTAAAACCTTTGAAGAATCCGTGCGGCTGCGGTTGCGCAACGAAAAACTCTACCAAGAACTGTCGGTCGAAAGAGACCAGTCGATTGCGGCGAACGTGGCCAAATCAAATTTTGTGGCCTCTGCCAGCCATGACCTGCGCCAGCCTATGTATGCCGTCAACATGTATTTGGACTCCCTGGACGTGGACATCATTCCGCCCAGCGAGAAAGCGACCATCGGAAAAATTAAAAACAGTGTCGTCACACTCAATGAAATGTTTGAAGCGTTGCTCAACATCAGCAAGCTCGACAGCTTGAGCTTCAAGTCAAGCAGCCAGCTCTTTGAGATTGAGCGATTGGCAGAGTCGCTCAAAGAAATCGTCAAGCCTCACGCGATGCACAAGCAACTCACAATTCAATTTGACGTGCAAGCCAAATATGCGGTTGGGGATGATGCCCTACTGAGCCAAATGCTGTTGAACTTAATTAGCAACGCCATTCATTACACAGATCATGGCGGGGTCGTGGTGCAATTTTTTAACCACGATGATTTCTTGCACATCTCCGTGACAGACACGGGATGTGGAATTTCGATCGATGACCAAGCTCGAATTTTCCAAGAGTTCTTCCGCGTCGATAAGACACGTGATCACCATGACGGGCTGGGTCTGGGACTGTCCATCGTGAGCCGTCTTTGCAAACTGATTGGCGCCGAAGTTTCGATCGCATCACAGCTTGACCAAGGCACGACCTTCACTGTTTCCACGAAGTTTCCTGTCACTGAGCAAGTCGAACCAACCGAAGACGGCATCCACCACGCCTCCGCAAAAAAGCGCGAAGCAGCGTCGATCTTTGGTAAAACCATCGCTGTCATCGAAGACGATCCGATTGTTTTAGAAGCTTACGCCCAAGCCCTGACCACACGCGGTGCAGCCGTGATCAAAATTGAACTAGAACAACAAGCGTTTGAAGAACAAATGGCCGCGTTGGACGCCAGCGCCATTGACTTCATCATCAGCGACTACCGTTTAAAAACCACCTCTGGCGCTGACATGATCCACAAACTGCGGGAAGTCTTCAACGACGAAATACCCGCTGTCATCGTCACGGCAGACACCTCGCCCTCTCACATTCAATACTTTTCTGAACTCAACATTCCGGTGCTGCATAAGCCTGTGAGCTTTCAGCAAGTGATCTCGGTCATTGAATCCAAACTGGCGGTGCCTGCATAAAAACCGCCCAGGAGGTTCTAGTCCAAATGTTCTATATGAGAGTTGGTGCGCTATCGCTAGCATGGCGCTGTGTTTGAACAGAACACACGAGTCATCCTTAGACTTGAAATCCCCGTGTAGCAATACATGGGGATTTTTTATTCCCCACGCAACTCATCGCTTCATGCGATGGAGGATGCGTGACTAAATTGGGATGCGGCACCCACGTGAATACGTGGGGCTGACTCGTAAACCAAAAACAAGCTTGTTTGCCTGCGGGTTAAACCAAGGTAATTTCAACCTCAATGTTGCCGCGCGTGGCATTTGAATAGGGACACACTTGGTGTGCCGTCTCAATCAAGTCTTGCGCCACAGCACGGTCCATCCCTGGCAAGCTAATTGCCAAGCGAGCAGCAATACCAAAACCTGCTGGGATTGGGCCGATGTCGATGCTGGCATCAATCGCGGCATCTGCTGGTACAGCAAGCTTTTTCATACCTGCCACGTGCTTCATGGCCCCCATGAAACAAGCGGAATAACCAGCGGCAAACAGTTGCTCGGGGTTCGTTGCGCCGCCCATGCCACCCAATTCTTTGGGAGGGGCGAGTTTCACGTCGAGCAACCCATCGTCTGAAACGGAACGACCTTCACGGCCTCCCGTGGTGTGGGCGTGTGCGGTGTAAATTACTTTGTCGAGTTTGGCTGTCATGATGAGTTCCTTTCGTGAGTGAGTTGCGGAGATTGAATGGGGTGGTGATGTCGATGACTTCGCTGCCTGTCAAACATATTTAACTTACCTAATCAACAGGTATTGAATGATAGATTTAGTCAATCAATTTGGCCAATTGGATTTCTCTAAATCGGCGATAGCGATTTCACAAATGGACACAGAGGACGAGAGGCGATTTGCAGTAAGCCTCCCTAGCGCTAAAAATTGGGGTCATTCGTGAAATTAAGCTAGAGTGATTCCCGATACTTGTTTTTTCGTGATGACGTATGAACAGCAATCTTCAACTCAGCATCCATAACCACGTGGCTCATCTGCAGCTTTGCAATACAAAAACGCTCAATGCTTTAAGCACAGAGTTTTGCCACGAGATTGATCAAGCCGTTCAGGATTTTGATCACAACGATGAAGTCAAGGTCATATTAATTTCCTCTGCTGCTAAGCATTTTTGTGCAGGTGCAGACATTGAAGAAATGCGAAGCCTGTCCATTGAAAAAGTAGTTGAAACTGATTTTGTGGGCTGCGTTAAATATTTAGGTCAAGCAAATAAACCCATCGTCGTCGCCGTGAATGGCATGGCTTTGGGTGGTGGCTGCGAACTTGTAGAGATGTGTGACATCGTGATTGCGGCAAGCTCTGCCAAGTTTGCTCACCCCGAAATAACACTTGCCGCGATGTCAGGCGCAGGTGGAACACAGCGCCTTGCTAGAGCGATTGGCAAAGCACAGAGCTTTGACATGTTGCTCACAGGCAGGTCACTCACCTCACAGGAAGCACTAGCTGCGGGGCTTGTATCTCGTGTTGTCGAAGACGATCACCTCTTACCCACAGCCATTCAAATCGCAGAAAAAATCGCTACCTTCTCGTCACCTGTGACCCAACGCATCAAAGCATCACTCAAAAATAATTGGGAACTGCCTATAAAAGAAGGATTGCGTGAGGAGATGCGGCTATTCCACATGTGCTTTACGGACCCAGACTTTGCAGAAGGGTTGGCAGCTTTCAGTGAAAAGCGCCCACCAAAATTCAAGTCATAGACCACCGTTTGGCACGGGGGCAACAGGGCTATTTGAAGCACATGTAAAGAAGCCCTCCAAATTCTCAAAACGAGAGTTTGGCCTGAGAAATAGACGCAAAGGACTAGGACATTGCTGAACCGAGGAGCTGCGGTGTCGCTTTAAAAGACCAGCACGAGGCTGGTCTAAATCTCTTACTTGCTCATTTGTTCTTGCATGAGCTGTCGGCGCTTTTGCATTTCCGCAGAGTTGGCTGGCATATCTTTCATGTCACCATGTTGATGGCCACCCATCTGGGCATGCATAGTGCCACGCATGCCATGGGTGCCTTGCATCTTCTTTTGCATCTCATCTCGCGTCGCTTGCATATCCGCTTGTTGTGCGTGATCGTGCATGGGGCCTGCAAAGGCAATAATTTGTGTACCAGCCAAAAGTGCAATCAATGCAACAGGAATGTATTTTTTCATTTCAATCTCCAATAAAGTTTCAAGACATACGACCAATAGCGCAGCTCACAAATGACTTGGCATTTGCAACACCTGCACTCAAACCTTCAAGGGTTCCCTTTTCGGGATAACCCATCGAGCGAAGTTTCTCTGCCACTTGGGCCCGAGATGCTTCTTCGCCTGAGAACTTCACACGATCGTTCTCTTGATCCACCTCCACGTCAGACACGTCCTGCATGTCAGCCAATCCATTCAGAATGGAACGAGCACAGCCACCACACTTGAGGTTTTCAATTTCAATTTCCATCGTTACAGACATCAACAACTCCTTTTCACTTGAGACCTGATGAAAGGATTTCATCTCGGCATGGGTAGAAGTTTGCGCCTCAACCATCAAATGCCATATGATTTGGATCATATGAAAACAGTTGTTTTGTCACAGACGCTCAAAACTCTTCTGC
>JBPCSU010000059.1:0-4128 GCA_051006815.1 Limnohabitans sp. | reverse complement strand
GTTCATGCCTGAATCCAAATTCATTTAACTCGCCTCGCAAAGCCCGCGCCGTCGCCAAAAGCTGGAGCAGTTGGGCGTGCGCTACGAATTGCTATTGGCCGACGAGAGTGAGGATGCCGAGGCGCTGGAGGTGGTGCTACCCAATGAAGCCCCACGCACCTATGTGCAACGTGTGACCTTGCTGAAGTTAGAGGCTGCTTTGGCCCGTCTGCAACGTCGTGGCTTGCCGCTGGCGCCGGTGCTGTGCAGTGACACCACTGTGGCCTTGGGGCAAACTATTTTGGGCAAACCGGACGACGCCAAGCATGCGGCGCACATCTTGGGCGTGTTGAGCGGACAGACACACCGGGTGTTGACCTCCGTGGCCATGGGTACCCTGACAAAAACAGGCAAACCGCTGAAGACGGAGCAAGGCTTGAGTGTGTCCCACGTGCGCTTTGCGGCGTTGACTCGTACCCAAATTCAAAGCTATGTGGCCAGTGGCGAGCCCATGGGCAAAGCAGGCGCGTATGCGGTGCAGGGCAGGGCGGCGGCCTACATCGAGCACATCAGTGGCAGCTACTCGGGCATCATGGGCTTGCCGATGTTTGAAACTGCGCAGCTGTTGCGCGCGTTTGGTTTCCAGGTCTAACCCGACTTGCCCGATACTGTGACCATGCAACAAGACATCCTCATCAACTGGTCGCCCCAAGAAACCCGTGTGGCGGTGGTGGAAACCGGCGCGGTGCAAGAGCTGCACGTCGAGCGCACGCTGGAGCGTGGCTTGGTGGGCAATGTCTACCTTGGCAAAGTGGCGCGGGTGCTGCCCGGCATGCAATCGGCCTTCATCGACATTGGGCTCGAACGCGCGGCGTTTCTGCATGTGGCCGACTTGATGAGCAGCGTCACCGCCCGTCATGCTGAAACCGATGGCGGTGCTGCAGCGCCGGTATTGCCGATTGAGAAACAAGTGTTTGAAGGCCAATCGCTGTTGGTGCAGGTCATCAAGGACCCGATTGGTACCAAGGGTGCGCGTCTGTCGTCGCAAATCAGCATTGCGGGGCGCTTGCTGGTGTTCTTGCCGCAAGACCAGCACATAGGGGTGTCGCAAAAAATCCCGTTTGAACAGCGCGAGGCCTTGCGTCAACGCCTGCAAGCTTTGGCCGAGGCGGGTGCGCCCAATGGGCAGACCGGCGGCTTCATTTTGCGCACCAACGGCGAAGAAGCCAGCGATGCTGAGTTGGGCGAAGACATTGCGTACCTGCGCAAAACGTGGGCGCGGATCAAAGAAGCGTCGACCCGTTTGCCGCCTAAATCTTTGTTGCACCAAGACCTGAGCTTGCTGCAACGCGTGCTGCGTGACTTGGTGAGCGAGAGCACGCAAACCATCCGCATTGATTCCGCCGAGCAGTTTCAAAAGCTCAAAACCTTTGGCGCTGAGTTCACCCCCAGTGCGGTGAACAAACTGCAACTGTACAAAGGCGAGCGGCCGATTTTTGACCTCTTCAACATCGACGAAGAAGTGGCCAAGGCTTTGGGCCGTCGCGTAGATTTGAAGTCCGGCGGCTACCTCATCGTGGACCAGACCGAGGCCTTGACCACGGTGGACGTGAACACAGGCGGCTTTGTTGGCGCCCGAAATTTTGATGAAACTATTTTCAAAACGAACCTAGAAGCGGCTGGCGCCATTGCAAGGCAGCTGCGTTTGCGTAATCTGGGCGGCATTGTGATTGCCGACTTCATTGACATGACGCGTGAAGACCACCGCGAGGCGGTGTTGGCCGAGTTCCGTAAACAGCTGGCGCGTGACCGCGTGAAAACCATGGTCAGCGGCTACTCGGCACTGGGTTTGGTGGAAATGACGCGCAAGCGCACCCGCGAATCACTGGCCCACATGTTGTGTGAGCCTTGCCCCGTGTGCGAAGGCAAAGGCAGCGTCAAAACAGCACGCACGGTGACCTACGACATCTTGCGCGAGATCTTGCGCGAAGCCCGTCAGTTCAACCCCCGTGAGTTCCGCGTGATCGCTTCGCCCAACGTGATTGATGTGCTGTTGGATGAAGAAAGCCAGCACTTGGCTGGCTTGAGCGACTTCATTGGCAAACCCATTTCCTTGCAGGCCGAGGCGGCCATGTCGCAAGAGCAGTACGACATTGTGTTGCTTTAAACAAAATTTAAAAAATGAAAGTTGCCCTCGTTCGCTCCAAGTTTAATTATTTTGGAGGTGCTGAAAAATTTGTAGAGCGCGCACTCCAGGCGCTTGTCATGGTCGGGGCGCAACCGACACTGATTTGTCAGAGTTGGAAATCGTCTGACGAAGCGGCACCTTTTCCCATCATTCAAACCCCCAAGCCGAAGGGGTTCACACGCACGGCACGTGCTCGGCATTTTGCTGCGTCAGTGCATGCTGCTGTGAAGCAAAACGCATTTGAGTTGGTGCAATCGCATGAACGTATTCCTGGCTTTGATGTGTTTCGGGCTGGTGATGGCGTGCACCGAGTTTGGATGGCTCAGCGCGCCAAAGACATTGGGGGTTTGCGCCATTGGTTGATGGGATTTGATCCGTTTCATCGCTACCAATTGGCGCAAGAGAAACTGTTGTATGAAGCAGAAAACCTTCGCGCTGTCATCTGCAACTCGCACATGGTTAAGCAAGAAATATTGACGAATTTCAATATTGATGCTCAGAAAATTCACGTTATCTATAACGGTATTGATACAGAAAAATTTCGCCCGCCAACAGCGCATGAACGTGCGCATGCAAGAAATCAACTTGGACTGCATGCGAATGAGCCTGTGCTCGTGTTTTTAGGCGCGGGTTTTGAGCGTAAAGGCGTGCACCATTTGTTGCAGGCGTTGGCTTTGTGTCCCGGCATGCGTTTAATGGTGGTTGGGAGTGACAAGCACATCAAACGCTATCAGCAACTTGCTCGTACCCTTGGTGTCCATGATCGCGTGATGTTTAACGGTCCACAGAAAGACCCCTTGCCCTATTTGTGGGCGGCTGATGGCATGGTATTTCCTACGTTGTATGACCCATGTCCGAACGCAGTTCTTGAGGGAATGGCGTGTGGGCTTGGTATCATTACCAGCCCGCATTGCGGAGCTATGGAGCTATTGAACCCGACGGCTGGAACCTCTGTGAGTCCTTGGGATCACCAAGGAATGGCAGAGGCTATGAAGCAGTTCAAGCAGCCAGAATTTGCTTTGAAAGCAGGCCAAGCGGCGAGGGCGTGTGTCGAACCTTTCACGTTGCAAGCAATGGGGCAAAAACTGCTAGAACTATACAAATCACTTGTAGCAAAAAACTAAAAACGACATGAAACCGTTTCGCACCAACAAAATCCGCTCCATTCTTTCCTTTCTTGGTTGGTTAATCGGTTACCGCTTTCGATCACTTTTGCCAGCAGGTATTGCATCTGATCCGATTGATGAGGTAGATGTTTCAAGTGAAGCACACCTTCAAAAAATTAACTATTGCTGCAAGCTCGATCAGACGTTTCAGGTGACAGATGCTGTGACCGCAAAGAAGTTGTCATATTTCAAAAAGACGGGCTATAGCTTTGATTTGCATCGAATCATGGCTCCTTTTCAGCAGCTCAAATTCACTTATTTGCCGGGTGACATCAAACACGTGCCCGATGTGCCAACGGTTGTTCGAAGCCGACCTATTGGTGACCATAATCAAAATTCAATTTTGTTACCTTTGAATTCACGCCGTTTGTTTGAGGTTTACCCAGACCCAGATGCATTTGAAGACAAGAAGCCCATGATC
Source organism: Limnohabitans sp. (assembly GCA_051006815.1). Lineage (GTDB taxonomy): Bacteria > Pseudomonadota > Gammaproteobacteria > Burkholderiales > Burkholderiaceae_C > Limnohabitans. Next base: position 374 of record JBPCSU010000059.1, on the reverse strand, counting down.
GTTTGGCGTGGTGCTGTACATAAAGAGCATCGCGCGCAATTGTTGGAGGCATGTGCTTCTTTACCTTTTTGCGATATTGCAGCCTCATTCACATCCATTGAGCGATGCAAACATCTGGTTAAAAACTGGCTGACACCGCAGCAACAAATGACTTACAAGTATTTGTTCATCATCGAAGGCAATGACATTGCTTCTAACATCCAGTGGGCGATGAATTCAAACTCTTTGTGCATGATGCGCAAACCCCGCTATGAAAGTTGGTTTGCAGAAGGGTTGCTGAAAGCCAATGTGCATTACGTGGAGGTTGCGGATGTCTTTTCATTTTTTGAAGAGAAATTCCGCTTTTTCGAAGCAAACCCTGAATAGGCTATGGG
>JBPCSU010000058.1:0-3041 GCA_051006815.1 Limnohabitans sp. | reverse complement strand
TGGCGCCACGCGGTTTTACCGCAGCGAGCAGGGCTTGGCCACGCAGCAAGTGAACGCCTATGTGGGCGACGGCGCACGCCTGGAATGGTTGCCGTTGGAAACCATTGCCTACAACGGTTGCCATGGGCTCAACCATGCGGTGTTTGACCTGGCGCCGGCCGCCGAAATGATGGCGTGGGACATCACGGCCCTGGGGTTACCGCAGGCCAACTTGCCTTTCGAGCGCGGGCAATTGCAGCAGCACATGGAGGTGACCGGCGTGTGGCTAGAGCGCGGTTTGATTGATGCCCAAGATGCGCGTTTGATGGACGGCCCTTTGGGTTTAGCCAGGCACCGTTGTCTGGCCACCTTGGTGTTTGCCTGTGGGGGTGACTTGCCGCGTGAGCGACGCGATTTGGCGCTGCAACTGGCGCGTGCCTGGACTGAGGCCGCTCCTGCGGGGTTGGTGGCCGGTGTCACATCGCCGCATCCGCGCATCGTGGTGTTGCGCACCTTGTCGCCGTTGGTCGAGCCAGCGCAAAATTTGTTGCGCAGTGTCTGGGCCGCTTGGCGCAAAGGGCTGTGGGATATGGGGGACAAGCCCCCGCGCATTTGGGCGATGTAGGTTTAAATGGCCACCAACTGCCGCACGTTGTTGCGTTGCATGTCGGCACCCATGCCATGCGCCACCACTTCCCCGCGTTCCATCACCAAGTAGTCGTCAGCCAGTTCTTCGGCAAAGTCGTAGTACTGCTCGCACAACAAAATCGCCATGTCACCGCGACTGGCCAGCATGCGAATCACGCGACCAATGTCTTTGATGATGCTGGGTTGAATGCCCTCGGTGGGCTCATCCAACACCAACAACTTTGGGCCAGACGCCAAGGCCCGTGCAATCGCCAGTTGCTGCTGTTGCCCGCCTGATAAATCGCCGCCACGGCGATGCAGCATTTGCTTCAGCACAGGAAACAACTCAAACAACTCAGCAGGTATGTCTGTGCCTGCAGGCTGCGTGGCCAGCCCCATGCGCAAGTTGTCTTCCACGGTGAGGCGCGCAAAAATTTCGCGCCCTTGCGGTACGTAGCCAATGCCGGCGCGTGCGCGCTCATAGGGTGCGGCACGTTCAATTGACGCACCGTTGAAGGTGATGCTGCCGTCGCGAATCGGTACAGCACCCATCAGCGATTTGAGCAATGTGGTTTTACCCACGCCGTTTCGACCTAGCAGCACGCTGATGCGACCCAGTCGCGCTTCAAAGCTCACGTCACGCAGGATGTGCGAGCCGCCGTAAAACTGGTTGATGTTCTTGACTTCTAAAAGGGGCATGGTGTGGCTCTCGTTTTCGACTAGGCTCAGCGGCCCAAGTACACCTCAATCACGCGCTCGTCCGCTTGCACTTGGGCCAGCGTGCCTTGCGCCAACACCGAGCCATCGCACAGCACGGTAACGATGTCAGAGATGGTGTTGATGAAGCTCATGTCGTGCTCCACCACCATCAGCGAGTGTTTGCCTTTGAGCGTCAAAAACAACTCGGCGGTGCGCTCGGTTTCAAAGTCGGTCATGCCAGCCACGGGCTCGTCCAACAGCAAGAGCTTGGGGTCCTGCATCAGCAACATGCCAATCTCCAACCACTGCTTTTGGCCGTGGCTCAGATTGCCGGCTTGGCGCGTCACGCTGTCTTGCAAGTGGATGGTGTGTAGCACCTCGCTCAAGCGGTCACGTTGTGTGCCGTTGAGTTGAAAGAACATCGAGGCAGCCACGCCCTTGTGGGTTTTCAAAGCAAGCTCTAAGTTTTCAAACACGCTCAAGTGTTCGAACACCGTGGGCTTTTGAAACTTGCGACCAATGCCCAGCTGCGCAATTTCGGGTTCGTTGTGGCGTAACAAATCAATCGTGCTGCCAAAGAACACCTGGCCAGAATCGGGTTTGGTTTTGCCGGTGATGATGTCCATCATCGTGGTCTTACCCGCCCCGTTGGGGCCGATGATGCAGCGCAACTCGCCGGGGGCGATGTCGAGTGACAACCCGTTGATGGCTTTGAAACCGTCGAAGCTCACATGCACGTCTTCTAAATACAAGATGCGACCGTGCGTCATATCCAAGCTGCCGGGTTTGTGCACGCGGCCATAGCCTGCGCTGCGGTCGCCCGATGTCACCTCCTGCACAGCACGTGCTTGGTGTGTGGCCAAACGCGCGGCGCCCTCTTCAAACAGATCGGGGGTCATACACGTTCCTCCGCATTTTTCTTAGCGCTGAGTTTTTGAATCAACCCCACCACGCCGTGAGGCATGTACAGCGTCACGCCAATGAACAAGGCGCCTAAGAAGTACAACCAAAACTCAGGTGCGGTCACTGTCAACCAGCTCTTCATGCCGTTGACTAAGAAAGCACCGACGATCGGACCGATCAAAGAAGCGCGGCCACCTACAGCAGCCCACACCGCCATTTCGATTGAGTTGGCGGGGCTCATCTCGCTGGGGTTGATGATGCCCACTTGCGGCACATACAACGCACCTGCAATGCCGCACATCACAGCCGAGATCACCCAAATCGTCAGCTTGTAGGGCAGGGGCGAATAGCCCGAAAACATCACGCGGCTCTCCGCATCGCGAATGGCCTGCAGCACGCGACCGAACTTGCTTTGCACCAACCAGCGTGCAAACAAGAAGCTGGTCAGCAGCGCCCAGCCGGTCAGCACAAATAAGGTCATACGCATGGCGGGGGTAGCAATGGGCAAGTCCAAAATACGTTTGAAGTCGGTGAAGCCGTTGTTGCCACCAAAACCCGTCTCGTTGCGAAAGAACAGCAGCATGGCCGCAAACGTCAGCGCCTGCGTGATGATGGAGAAGTACACGCCCTTGATGCGTGAGCGGAACGCAAAGTAGCCAAACAACCACGCCTACACCCCCGGCACCAACACCACCAGCAACAAGGTGGCGATGAAACTGTCGCTGAAGGTCCAGTGCCAAGGCAAGGTCTTCCAGTCGAGGAACACCATGAAGTCGGGTAAGTTGCTTTTGTAGTTGCCATCGGTGCCTATTTGGCGCATCAGGTACATGCCC
>JBPCSU010000057.1:0-5056 GCA_051006815.1 Limnohabitans sp. | reverse complement strand
ATGTTGTAGTGCAAATTGCCATCGCCCAGATGACCAAAGTTAACCAATCGCACACCCGGTATGTTGCGCTTCAGCATTGCATCTGTGGCTTCGACAAAACCAGGAATCGATGAAATCGGTACCGAAATATCGTGCTTGATGTTCAAGCCTTCCTCCGCTTGCGCCAAGGTGATGCTTTCGCGGATGTGCCACAGGTTGCGTGCTTGAGTTAAGTTTTCTGCTACCACGGCGTCGGTCACGCAGCCGTCTTCCAACGCCAGTTCCAGCAAATGCTCGAAGCGTTCGCGGGCATGCCCTTCCGATTCGTTGTCTGCGTTTTCGAGCAACACGCAGTAAGGCGTTTCTTGCCACAGTGGCACGCGCAAGTGCGGGTAGTGTTTGTCGACCAAGCTTAGAGCGAACTGCCCCATCATTTCAAACCCGGTCAGACCCGCGCCTAAGTGTTGGTGTGCCAACCCCAGCAACTTGACGGCTTGGGCGACAGACGGCACGGCCGCCCACGCGGTCAGGCTGGCCGCAGGCAGGGGATACAGCTTCATGGTGGCGGCCGTGATGATGCCCAACGTGCCCTCGCTGCCAATCATCAAGTTGCGCAAGTCGTAACCCGTGTTGTCTTTGCGCAAGCCACTTAAGCCTTGCAAGATGTCGCCTTGCGCGGTGACGACTTCCAGGCCCAGACACAACTCACGTGCATTGCCATAGCGCAGAACCTGTGTGCCGCCTGCATTGGTGGCCAAGTTGCCCCCGAGGGTGCAGCTGCCTTCTGCGCCCAAGCTCAAGGGAAATAAAAAGCCAGCTTCTTCGGCCGCGTGTTGCACGTTTTGCAAAATGCAACCCGCCTCCACCGTGAGGGTCAAGTTGTCCGCGTCGATGGCGCGTACCGCGTTCATGCGCAACAGGCTCAGCACCACTTGATCGCCTGCATGGCTGGGGATCGAGCCCACCACCAATCCCGTGTTGCCCCCCTGGGGCACGATGCTGACACCCGCTTGGGCGCAGGCTTTCACCACGGCCGCTACTTCTTGGGTGTTGCCAGGGCGTACCACCGCCAAGGCTTTGCCGCGTGTGCGTTTGCGCCAATCTTGTTCGTAGGCCGACAAGTCACCGTCCGTCAACACATGGGTTTCGCCCACGATGTGACGCAGGTGGGGCAATAACGCGTGGGAGTCGTTCGAGGACATGCAGCGCCTCCTTAAGCGGTGGGGTGTTCGGTGAGGGCTGTTTCTTTGGCATGTTTCAAGCGCAAACGCACATGCAAGGCGCAGGCGATGAACAAGGTCACGCATAAGAAAATTTCAAACATTGCAAAGTAGTTGCTAGGGGCGGCGTCGCTCCAGGCGCGCACCACGCCCTCGGTGAAATAGAGCCAAATCAACAAGCTCAACCAGCGGTAGGTGTACATGCGGTTTTTCAGCAACCCGGTGAGTGGGAAGCACAGCGGCAGCACTTTGAGTGCCAGCAACGTGCCCCCTGGGCGCAAGGGGGCCAGCCACAGCTCCCACGCCAAGCCGAGCACGATCAGTCCCATCAGGCTGCTTACAGCCAGCCAGCGGGTGAGCGTCACGTGACGAGGTGAATTTTCTTGAGGGGGCAGGTGGGTGTCGTGCATAGAAAGTGGGATGATTCAGCCCATGATTGTCCCGCATCTCCAAGATTTTTTTGAACGACTGGCCCGATTCCCCTGGCGCAACACGGCGCGCACCTTGCGCCAACGTTTTCGGGAAGATCGACTTGGCCAAACCGCAGGTAGTTTGACCTTCACCACCACCATTGCTTTGGTACCGATGGTGACGGTGGCCTTGGCCGTGTTGACGGCTTTCCCGATGTTCGGTGATTTTCAAGTGGTGCTGCAAAAACGCTTGGTAGAAAGCTTGGTGCCCGACAACATCTCGCGGCAAGTGCTGGGCTACCTGACGCAATTCGCCAGCAAAGCCAGCCGCTTGGGTGTGGTGGGGGTGACAGCGTTGCTGTTGTCGGCGTTGGCGTTGGTGTTCACCATTGACCGCACCTTGAATGCGATTTGGCGTGTGCGCAAGCGTCGCCCTTTGGCGCACAGCATGTTCTTGTATTGGTCTGCCATTACTTTGGGGCCGCTGTTGATGGGCGCGAGTTTGGTGATGATGTCACAGTTTGTCGCGGTGTCGCGCGGGGTGGTGCCCGAGGGGGCGGGCAGTTTGCGCTGGGTGCTCAGCACGGTGGAGTTCTTGCTGTTGGCATGGGCTGTGAGTGCGCTGTACCGCTACGTGCCCTACACCCATGTGCGTTGGTCCCATGCCTTGGTCGGGGGCGTGTGGGTGGCCGCAGCCACCGAAGTAGCGCGCAAGGTGTTGGCCTATTACTTTGGCCAAATGCCCACCTACTCGGTGGTCTATGGTGCCTTTGCCACGCTGCCTATTTTGTTGATCTGGATTTATTTGGCGTGGTCAATTGTGTTGATTGGCGCGGTGTTGGTGGCCAACTTGCCCAGCTTGCTCGGCGGCATTTCACGTGATGGTCGGAGTGTGGGCTGGCGCTTTCAGTTGGCCATTGAAGTGTTGCAACGCTTGCAACTGGCGCGCACCACCGACGAACATGGCGCCAGCATGACCACGCTGTGCGAGGACTTGGCCTTGGACCCCTTGCAAATTGAAGACGTTTTGGCGGCCTTGGTCGATCTGGATTGGATTGCACGTCTGAGCGAGTCGGTGGACGCCCGCCAAAGCCACGTGCGAGAAGCGCGCTATGTGATGTTGGCCGATCCCCACCGCACGCCCTTGGCGCCACTGATGGAGCGCTTGTTGTTGGTGCGCAGCCCCGAGGCCGAAGGGCTGTGGATGAAGTGGCAAGACCTGCGCTTGCGCGATGTGCTTTAAGCGCTGCCCCCCAAGAATTGTTTCAAGGCGGCTAACGTTTCCTCTGGCGACTCGTTCATCTGGTGGTGCCCCATCGGCACGCGCACCACGGTGACGTGGTGACCGCTGGCTTTGGCCTGGTCAATCAAACTTTTGGCGGCACGTGCGGGCGTCATTTGGTCGCGATCGCCCAGCACAAACAACACCGGGCACGTCACTTCGTTGATGGCCTCTAAGCCGCGCGCATAACTGTCGCAGGCCACAAAGCCTCGGTGGAAAATATTCACTTGGGGGTTGCTGGCCAACACGCGACGGCCCAGTGCCATTGACGCACCATAGACCCAGGTGCCTGGCCCCATGGCGGATGGAGGCGCAGCCAGGGTGGCTCGTGAAAACACGTTCACCATTTGGAGGGCCTTCATCGGTTCGTGCAACGAGGCTTCAATCAGCGCCGGAGACACCTTCATGGGGAAGGCCGTACCCACGAGGGCCAAGTGGGTGATGCGGTTTTTCAGGCGTGCGGCGGTTTCGAGTGCAATCAACGAGCCCCAACTGTGGCCAATCAAAGCGGCTTGTTGCACACCTGCGGCGTCGAGCAAGTCTTCGATGCACTGTGCGGCTTCTTCTACGCTGCTGGGTGCTTCACCGCCGCTACGACCGTGGCCGGGTAAATCCACCGCGAGCACGTTGAAGCCGTGATGGGCCAAGTAGCGGGTTTGCAAAATCCAAACGCTGTGATCGTTCAGCACGCCGTGTATGAACACCAAGGTGGGCTTGCTGGCATCCAAGGGCTTGCCACCGGTGTAGGCGTAGGCTGAGTAGGGCGCGCCGTGCGCGGGTGTGACGGTGATGTGCATCATGCACCTGCCTTTTCTGCGGCTTTCAGTGCGCGCTTCAAATCGTCAATCAAATCAGCGGGATCTTCCAGACCGATCGACAAACGAATTGTCCCCGGGCCAATGCCGGCGCTGCTGAGTGCCTCGTCGCTCATGCGGAAGTGGGTGGTGCTGGCTGGGTGAATCACCAAGCTGCGGCAGTCACCCACATTGGCCAAGTGGCTGAAAATTTGCAAGGCTTCGATGAAAGCACGTCCTTGCGCACGCGAGCCCTGAATGTCAAAGCTAAACACTGAGCCCGCGCCGCGTGCGCCAAAGCGCAGCAGCTTTTCGGCCAAGGCATGGCTGGGATGGCTGTCGATCAGGGGGTGGCCAACGCGACTCACCATGGGGTGCGAGGCCAAGAAAGACAACACTTTTTCGGTGTTGCTCATGTGGCGCTCCATGCGCAGGGGCAAGGTTTCGATGCCTTGCAAAATCAGCCATGCGCTGTGCGGGCTCATGCAGGCGCCAAAGTCACGCAGTCCTTCGCGGCGCGCCCGTAGCAAGAAAGCCCCCACCGTGCTTTCCTCGCTGAACACCATGTTGTGAAAGCCTTCGTAGCGCTGGGTCAGCTCGGGGAATTTGCCGCTCTTTTCCCAATCAAAGCTGCCGCCATCCACCACGATGCCGCCAATCACCGTGCCGTGGCCGCTGAGAAATTTGGTGGCCGAGTGGTAGACCAAATCGGCGCCCAGCTCAAAGGGTTTCACCAAATACGGCGTGGTCAGGGTGCTGTCCACCAACAACGGTACACCCGCCTCGTGCGCGATGGCAGAGAGGGTGGGAATGTCCAGCACATCCAGACCGGGGTTGCCTACGGTTTCACCAAAAAATAATTTGGTGTTGGGGCGCACGGCGGCACGCCACGCGTCGATGTCGTTGGGTTGAACAAAGGTGGTCTCAATGCCAAAGCGACTGAGGGTGTAGTGCAACAGGTTGTGCGAGCCCCCGTACAAAGCGGTGCTGGCCACGATGTGCGAGCCGGCCCCCATCAAGGTGGCGATGGACAAGTGCAGGGCCGCTTGACCGCTGGCCGTGGTGATGGCGCCAATGCCGCCTTCCAAGGCAGCCACGCGTTGCTCAAGCACTGCATTGGTGGGGTTGCTGATGCGGCTGTAGACATGGCCGGCGCGTTCGAGGTTGAAGAGGGCGGCGGCATGGTCGCTGGACTCGAACACAAACGAGGTGGTCAGGTGGATGGGAACCGCCCGTGCGCCTGTGGCGGGGTCGGGGGTAGCGCCTGCATGCAGGGCGAGTGTGTCAAAACTGGGATCGTTGTAGCCAGGCATGGTTTCCTCGGGTGTCGTGTCAGATTCTTGATAGACATTGTGGGCTATATTTAAATCC
>JBPCSU010000056.1:0-2757 GCA_051006815.1 Limnohabitans sp. | reverse complement strand
ACAACCTGCTGTACGACGGTGGCAAGCGCCTGTATTACATGGGCCCCATGTTTCGCCATGAACGGCCCCAACGCGGCCGCTACCGTCAGTTCCATCAAATCGGTGCGGAGGCCTTGGGCTTCCCGGGTGCCGAGGTCGATGCAGAGTTGATTCTGTTGGCCGCCACGCTGTGGCAAGAACTGGGACTTCAAGATGTGCGCTTGGAGCTCAACAGCTTGGGTCAACCCGATGAACGTGCGGCCCATCGCGCGGCCTTGATTGCGCATCTGGAAGCCCACATCGATGTGCTCGACGAAGAAGCCAAACGACGCTTGCACAGCAACCCGCTGCGCATTCTGGACACCAAGAACCCCGCCATGCAAGCGGTGGTCGAGGCGGCCCCGAAGCTGATTGACTTTTTGGGTGAGGCCTCGTTGGCACACTTCAACGCCGTGCGTGCGATTTTGGATGCCAGTGGTGTCACCTACCGCATCAACCCACGTTTGGTGCGTGGCATGGATTACTACAACCTCACGGTGTTTGAGTTCGTCACGGACCGTTTGGGCTCGCAAGGCACCATTTGCGGTGGTGGCCGTTACGACTACCTGATTGAACAAGTCGGTGGCAAACCTGCACCCGCGGTAGGCTGGGCGCTGGGGGTCGAACGCGTGTTGGAACTGTTGAAAGAGCAGGGCACCTTGCCCGAGGCGGCCGGTCCCGATGTGTATGCCATCGTGCCTGATGCGTCGGCATTGCCAGTGGTGTTCCAAACCATTCAAACCCTGCGTGCGCAAGGCGTTGCCGTACAAATGCATGCGGGTACCGGCGAAGGCATGGGCAGCATGAAATCGCAGTTCAAAAAAGCCGATGGCAGCGGCGCTGCTTTGGCGCTGATTTTTGGTGGCGATGAGCTGGCCCGTGGCGAAGTCACCCTCAAGTCCTTGCGCGATGGCGCGGGGGCGCAAGAGGCCGTGTCGTTGGCCGACGTTTCGTCCAGTGTGGCCAAGAAATTGGCGTCCTGACTCACCCCTACAATCCGCTTACTTTTTCATCACAGACGCACACCATGGCATCCCATCTCGACCTCGAAGAACAAGAACAACTCGATGAGCTCAAGCACTTTTGGCAGCGCTGGGGTGACCTGATCACGTGGCTTTTGATTGTGGTGCTTGGCGGCTATGCCGCGTGGATGGGCTGGCAGTCGTATGCGGCCAAACAAGCCGTGCAATCTGCGGCCTTGTATGACACCGTGGAGCGCTCGGCCGTCAGCGGAGAAGACGCGTTGTTAGACCGTTCGCTGTCGGACATCAAAGACAAATTTGCTGGCACCACTTACGCCCAACAAGCAGCGCTGTTGGCGGCCCGTGTGTATCAAGACAAAGACCGCAAAGCCGACGCCAAAGCCCAACTCGCCTGGGTCATCGACAAAGCGGGCGATGAGGGCTACCAAGCCCTGGCCCGCTTGCGCTTGGCCGCCTTGCTGATCGATGAGAAAGCCTACGACGAAGCGCGCAAACACCTGACTGCCGCAACGCCCGATGCTTTTGCGCCTTTGATGGCGGACCGCTTGGGCGACTTGGCCATGTTGCAAGCGCAACCGGCCGAAGCTGTTCAACAGTACCAAAAAGCATGGAAGGGCTTTGAGCCCAACGCCGAATATCGCCGCTTGGTTGCGGTGAAGTTGGCGGCTTTGGGGGCTGATCCAGAAGAAACTGCTGCTGTGGAGACTAAAAAGTGATGACATCAACGCTTCGCTGCGCCCGTGTGATGCGCTGGACCTTGGCCGCTGTGTGCGTGGCGTTGGCTGCTTGCTCGGGGCCAACGCGACCCAAACCGACCGAAATTCAAGGCGTGCCAGCCTTGCAAGATGTGCGCATCAGCTGGACCCACAATTTAGGCAAAGTTGATTTCCCGCTGGTGGTGTCTGCGGTGGGCAATCGTGTGGCCTTGGCCAACAGCGACGGTGTGGTCGCGGTGATGGATGCCGCCACCGGCAAAGACATTTGGCGCTTGCGCCTCGACCAAACGATTGCCGCCGGTGTGGGCAGCGATGGCCAGCAAGTGGCTGTGGTCACACGCAACAACGAGTTGGTGGCTATGCAAGACGGCAAAGTGCAGTGGCGCAAGGCCTTGCCAGCGGAGTCGTTCACCGCCCCCTTGGTCGCGGGCGCGCGTGTGTTTGTGCTGACGGCAGACCGTTCGGTGATCGCCTTTGACGGTGCAACAGGCCGTCAACTCTGGACCCAGCAACGTCCCGGCGAGCCCTTGGTACTCAAACAAGATGGCGTGATGTTGGCATTCAAAAACACTTTGTTGGTCGGCTTGTCCGGCCGTTTGTCTGGCCTCGACCCCAACACCGGCGTAATTCGTTGGGAGTCGGCCATTGCCACGCCACGTGGCACCAATGACATCGAACGTTTGGTCGATCTCGTCAGCCCATATGACCGTCGTGGCGACGTGGTCTGCGTGCGAGCCTTCCAAGCCGGCGTGGGTTGCGTCAATGCCGAGCGCGGCCAAAGTGTCTGGAACCGTGTGTCAGTCGGTGAGTTCGGTGTGAGTGGCAACGACAACTTGATGATTGCGCCCTTGACCAATGGGGTGGTACAAGCTTGGAACCGAGCCACAGGCGAACGCGCCTGGGAGACTGAGCGTTTGAAATACCGCATCTTGAGCGCGCCTTTGGTCACCCCACGTGGTGTGGTGGTGGCTGATAACGGTGGCTGGCTGTATGTGTTGTCGTTGGCGGATGGCGCTTTGCTGAATCGCATCAAGCTGGAT
>JBPCSU010000055.1:0-9341 GCA_051006815.1 Limnohabitans sp. | reverse complement strand
GGCATGCTGTCGTGTTGCGCACAGCCACACACAGCGTGTTGTACGACACCGGTCCGCGCTATTCGGCCGAGACCGATGCCGGGCAGCGCGGGTTGGTGCCTTTGCTACGGGCGTGGGGTGAGCGCCTAGACCGCATCGTCATCAGCCACCAAGACAGCGACCACAGTGGAGGTGCACCGGCGGTGATGGCGATGCATCCGCAGGCCGATGTGTGGACGTCGATTCCGTCAGATCACGTCTTGCAGCAAGGGCGTGTCATGCAGCGTTGTGAACATGGGCAAGCCTGGCAATGGGATGGCGTGCAGTTTGAGGTGCTGCACCCCCGTGCGGCCGATTACGAGCGCAAGCTCAAACCCAACGCCCTCAGCTGCGTGCTGCGCGTGACCGACAGCCAAGGTGTCTCAGCGCTGTTGGTGGGGGACATTGAAGCGGCGCAAGAGTTGGCGCTGGTGCGCAACGAGGGAGGCGAGCAAGGGTTGCGCGCGCAGTGGTTGCTGGTGCCACATCATGGCAGCGCTACCTCTTCGACGTTTGCATTTTTAGAGGCCGTGCAACCGCAGGTGGCGGTGGTGCAAGCGGGGTATCGCAACCGCTTTGGCCATCCACGTCCCGAGGTGATGGCGCGTTATGACACGTTGGGGGTTCAAGTGGTGCAGTCACCCCGTTGTGGCGCATCGCTGTGGCGCAGCGACAAGCCCAATGGGGTGCAATGTGAGCGCAATCAAAGACAGCGCTATTGGCAACACGTGTTTTGAGATCGGGCACTTTGTTGCCCGATCTGAACTTCTTAGCCGCCGCGGCGCATCATGTCGAAGAACTCAACGTTCGACTTGGTCGCCTTCATGCTCTTCAAGACCATCTCCTTGGATTCGATTTCGTCCATGTTGTACATGAACTGACGCAAGATGCGGGTCTTGGACAAGATCTCGGGTGGTAGCAACAACTCTTCGCGGCGTGTGCCGCTGCGGTTGAGCTGAATGGCGGGGAACACACGCTTTTCGTACAAGCGACGGTCGAGGTGAATTTCACAGTTGCCCGTGCCTTTGAATTCTTCAAAGATCACTTCGTCCATGCGGCTGCCGGTGTCCACCAACGCCGTGGCGATGATGGTCAGCGAGCCGCCTTCTTCCACTTTGCGTGCCGCACCAAAGAAACGCTTGGGGCGTTGCAAAGCGTTCGAGTCCACACCCCCTGACAACACCTTGCACGATGAAGGCACCACGTTGTTGTAGGCGCGAGCGAGGCGGGTGATGGAGTCGAGCAAGATGACCACATCTTTTTTCAGCTCTACCAAACGCTTGGCGCGTTCGATCACCATTTCGGCCACGTGCACATGGCGTGCGGCGGGTTCGTCGAAGGTCGAGGCAATCACTTCGGCTTTCACCGAGCGCTGCATTTCGGTCACTTCTTCGGGGCGTTCGTCGACCAGCAACACCATCATGTGGGCGTCGGGGTAGTTGGCCGAAATCGCGTGGGCGATGTGCTGCATCATCACCGTCTTGCCGCTCTTGGGTGGCGCGACGACCAAGGCGCGTTGGCCTTTGCCGATGGGCGCAATGATGTCGATGATGCGGCCGGTGATGTTTTCTTCACCTTTGATGTCGCGTTCCAGCTTCATCTGTTCGCGGGGGAACAGCGGGGTCAAGTTCTCGAACATGACCTTGTGTTTGTTGTTCTCAGGCAGGTCGTCGTTGACTTTGTCGAGCTTGGTCAGTGCAAAGTAGCGCTCGCCGTCTTTGGGGATGCGCACTTCGCCTTCAATCATGTCGCCCGTGTGCAGGTTGAAGCGACGCACCTGGCTGGGGCTGATGTAGATGTCGTCTGTCGAGGCGGTGTAGCTCGTGTCGGGGCTGCGCAAGAAGCCAAAGCCGTCGGGCAAGATTTCGAGCACACCATCGGCAAACACCTGTTCGCCTGCTTTGGCGCGTTTTTTGATGATGGCAAACATCAGCTCTTGCTTGCGCATGCGGCCCGTGTTTTCGATTTCGAGGGCTTCGGCTTGTTTCAGCACTTCAGACACGTGCAGTGCCTTGAGTTCGTTCAGATGCATCTTGGGACTCCAGTAGGGAGTTCGTTAAAAAATAAGGGGGGGAGGTCGGGGCGAGGAGAGAGATACCTCTGGACCGGAATTCATGCCCTGATGGGGAGCCGAGTCGCCTCATGGGCGGCAAGGTGAATTCGGAGCTGATTATGACAGGAAAAAAGCCCGCAGATCAAAGAATCTGCGGGCTTTCTGAATCAGGGTGTTGGCGGGTAATTAAGCCAACTGCTGGTCAATGAAGGCGGTCAATTGGGCTTTGCTCATCGCGCCCACTTTGGTTGCAGCCAGTTGGCCGCCCTTGAACACCATTAATGTGGGGATACCGCGAATGCCCAATTTGCCAGGGATGTCGCGGTTTTCATCGACGTTCATCTTGGCAATTTGCAGCTTGCCTTCGTAGGCGGTGGCCACTTCATCCAAGATGGGGGCGATCATTTTGCAGGGGCCACACCATTCGGCCCAGTAGTCGACCAGTACGGGTTTATCGGCTTGCAGAACGTCTGCTTCAAAGCTAGTGTCGGTGATGTGTTTGATCAAATCGCTGGCCATGGTGATTTCCTCTTTCAATTGGCGATAGAGCTTATAGAGTTGGGGCATTGTTGCAGAAACCAAGAACCCCTATGAAAACGTTCACCATTGATGTTGTCTCCGATGTGGTTTGTCCCTGGTGTTATGTGGGCAAACGTCGACTGGAGGCCGCATTGGCTTTATGGGCCGCTGAGCATCCCGACATCACGCCTGTGGTGCAGTGGCACACCTTCCAATTGAACCCTGAGATGGCCACCGAAGGCATGGCCCGTGAGGACTATGTACGCGCCAAGTTTGGTGACCGTGCCGACAGCATTTACGCCCGCGTGGCCGGTGTCGGGGCGGAGGTGGGGATCGATTTTGCGTTTGACCGCATCGCCCGCCAACCCAACACCGTTGTTCCGCACAGTTTGATTGCCGCTTGCCCCCCGGGGGAAGCCCAAGATCAGATGGTGGAAACCTTGTTTCAGGGGTATTTTCTAGAAGGAAAAGACCTGACAGATGCTGCTCATTTGCTGGAGTTGGCCGAGCGTGCAGGTCTGGCGCGTGAAGCGGCAGAGCAGGTGTTGCAAAACTCGGTGTTGCACAGCCAGACCCTAGACAGCGACCAAGCCGCGCGTGAGATGGGCATCACAGGGGTACCCTTCTTTATTTTCAATCGCCAAGTGGGTTTGTCTGGGGCTCACGAAAGTGAGACCTTGCTGCGGGCCATGAACGAGGCCTTGGCTGCCGCTTAGTCCTTTTTTATTTGCAAGGTTTGCGGCGTGCTGGCCGCTGCGACGCGGTAGATGAGGTGGTACACCAAGCCCACAAACACGCTGCCGCCCACCAGATTACCCAAGATCACTGGAACCAGGTTGCCGAACATGCCCGTCACGGTGACGGCGTTACCTGCAGCAGCAGGTTCGAAGTACTCAATGACAAGAGCGAGTTGCATGAAGTACATGTTGGCAATGCTGTGCTCAAACCCCGCGGCCACAAAGGCGGTGATGGGGAATACGATGGCGATCACTTTGTCGATCACACTGCGGCCCGCCATGGCCATCCACACGGCCATGCAAACCAACACATTGCACAAAATGCCTCTGAAAAAAGCTTCGTACCAGACCAAGTTTTGTTTGGTCAACGCAATTTTTAAGACGGTCTGACCGATTGCGCCGCCGTTCATGTGCGTGTGACCGCTGAGGTAGACCAGCAGTGCCAGGCCCGTGGTGCCCACCAAGTTGGCGGCGCATACCCATAGCCAGTTGCGCAGCACTTCGCGCCAAGTGATTTGGCCATCGGCCCAGGCCATGGCCAACAAGTTGTTGCCCGTGAACAGCTCGGCACCGGCAATCACCACCAAGATCAGGCCTAAGCAAAAAACAAATCCGCCAAGCAGCTGGCTGATGGCAAAGCTGAGGCTGGCGTCGGATTTGACGATGACAAAAAACAAACCACCCAAGCCAATGAAGGCGCCGGCGAGCAAGCCCAGCATCACCAATGGCAAGGTCGCCATGTGCGCTTTGGCAACGCCCACCGTTTCTACTTTGATGGCGATTTCTTTGGGGGCGTAGGCGTCAGAGCCAAACAGTTCAGGCATGTGTGTTCTCGGATGTGTCGATGCGGTTAATTTACTACTGGAGCTGGCAAAATTGAAGCACTCGTTGTTTTGGGAGCCCGTCATGTCCAGTCAATCGTCCAACATGGTTCTTACCTTGGTCATGCGTGAGCTTGAGGATGGCAAGCGTGACGATGGCCTGTGGTTGCAAGCCATGTCCGAATCCAAGCTGGATAAAACCAAAGCCCAAATGCGCTACATCGAGCTGCGCAGCCAAGCGTTGCAGAACGATGTCAAAGGCTTGTTGATTCAGAAAATTCGAGGCGCAGTGGCTCAAGATAGTGGTGGTGGGGTGCGTTTGGGCAATGCCAGTTTGGCTGAATATCTGACGGCCAAGACCCTCACTTCTGGGAAGAAGTAGGGCGCAGCCGAACCGGCACAGACAATGCTGGGCGGCGTTTTTTCGGTTTGGTGACCGCTTGTTTGATGGATTCCATCAAAATCTTTTGTGCCGAGGGGTTGGGCAACTTGAATTTGTTGCCAATCGCAATTTCTGTGGCTGCGGCTTTGCGCTGTAGCAACTGTGCCGTCATCAGGTGGGTGTACGCGTACTTGGCGCTCTCGGACCAACCGTCCCACTCTTCCCGAAACGTTTTGATGTGCGCGCGCAAGAACTTGCCGATGTCAGGCTCTTCCAGTGCTAACTTGATGTTTTCTTTGACCTTGTCAACATAAGGTTGAATCGCATCGGGCTCGTCTGGCTCAGGGGGCTCGGAGGCCACCTCAGTCGCAGGGGCTTGCGATGTAGTCATCACTTCTGCTGGCTTGGTCGCAGGTGCTTCTTCTGGTTTCGGTACTTCAGGTGCGGCAGACGCTTGTGCAGCATCAGGCGCACTTGTCGCGGGGTCTTCTGTTGCGGGAGTCGTTTCTTCGGCCATCAGGACGTATCGGCACGAGTTGAGTATTTCTTTAGTGAATGGAACAAAATAAATTCAGCTTAAGCTACCTATCCAAAAATCGGCTAGAAATTTATACTCCACTGCCTCTAATCTACAAAATCGAAAGTAAATTATTTTCTCAAGAGATCGTCAACCATGAAAACAAAGCCCTTAGCTAAATTCGCCTACCTGATTAGTGATCCCGGGAAAGATGATAATCCTTTATTGAGTGAAGAAAAATTTCAATCCGAATTGGGGTGTAGCCAAATATTGAATCTGACTTTGTCTGCCGTGGATTCCAAAAATAACCCGACGAGTCTTGCATCTAAATATCTTAAATTTTTAAAAGATAATTATTTTTATTTCGCAACAATTTTGAATCTTTACGAGTCAAATAAATTCAAAAGCGATCATTATTTATTCTTGTATGCGTTGGCGGCTGATGCTAATTACATTGATAGTGGTGAATTCAAGGAAAATATCTCCAACAAATATGGAAATGTTTCTTTTATTCCTTTTTATTTAAACAATGTAACGGCTTCGCAGCTCGTTTTATTATCCAAATTTAGAGTGTTTTTAATGGATTTGTACAGTGCCAAAACCCTTGATGAAAAAAAGTTGGCAAAAGCGAAAGATTTCTATCCGTTACTTGGTGAAGATTTACAAGTCAAATTTTTAAAAGTACTTGATTTCGCAACGCGCAATAGCAAAGATTTAGATTTGTTGGTGAATTTCGCTATTGGTGAAATGAGGGCCTTATTGACCAATGAATGGCGCTGATTGAGTTTGATCAAAGTGACACAGCCTGGTGACACAAATTAGCGATAGGCAGACAGAGGATGTCGGTGAAGCCATGACTTGCCTCGTTCGAGGAAGAGAAGGTGACGGGCCCGACCCTCAGCACTGGCTCCACAGTTAGGGCTGCTTGGTTCCCCACCTGACCCGGTTGGCCGCTTCACCATGTGAGGAGGCCCGTCGCTGGCTATTGTAGGTCACATAGAATGTTTGGCTTATGTCTTACCTCGTGCTCGCCCGAAAGTACCGTCCCAAAACCTTCACGGAAATGGTGGGGCAAGAGCACGTTGTGCAGGCGCTGACCAATGCGCTGACCACCCAACGGTTGCACCATGCGTATTTGTTCACGGGCACCCGTGGGGTGGGCAAAACCACGGTGTCGCGCGTATTAGCCAAGTCACTCAATTGCCAAGGGCTGGATGGCACTGGGGGCATCACGGCGGAACCTTGTGGCGTGTGCCAGGCCTGTACCGACATTGATGCGGGTCGTTTTGTGGACTACACCGAGCTTGACGCGGCATCCAACCGTGGTGTCGACGAAGTGCAGAGCTTGCTCGAGCAAGCGGTTTACAAACCCGTGCAAGGCCGTTTCAAGGTCTTCATGATTGACGAGGTGCACATGCTCACCAACACCGCCTTCAACGCGATGTTGAAGACGTTGGAAGAGCCGCCTGAGTATTTGAAATTTGTGCTCGCCACCACCGACCCACAAAAAGTGCCGGTCACCGTCCTGTCGCGCTGCCTGCAGTTCAACCTGCGCCCGATGGCGCCCGAAACGGTGCTGGAGCATTTGGGGCATGTGCTCGCGCAAGAAAACATTGCATCCGAGCCGCAAGCCTTGCGTTTGTTGGCACGTGCGGCTCGCGGTTCCATGCGTGATGCGCTTAGCCTGACCGACCAAGCCATTGCCTACGGTGGTGGTCAGTTGCAAGAGGCGGCCGTGCGCCAAATGTTGGGCAGTGCCGATCGCTCGCATGTGTTCCGCCTGATCGAGGCCTTGGCCCAAGGCGATGGCAAATCGGTGGTCGAAACTTCAGAAGCCTTGCGCCTGAATGGCCTCAGTGCCGCCGCCACGTTGGAAGACATGTCCATGGTTTTGCAGCGCATGGCCGTGTTGCAGGCTGTCCCCGACATGGCGGAGGCCGATGCGACAGACCCCGAAGCCGCTGAGATCGCCCGTTTGTCGCGCGTGATGCCGCCCGACGAAACACAGTTGCTCTACAGCTTGAGCCTGCATGGTCGCCAAGAGCTGGGGCTGGCACCTGACGAGTATGCGGCGCTCACCATGGTGTTGCTGCGCTTGTTGGCTTTTAAGCCGCAAGTGTCAAGCGCTGCTTCGGCTCCGGCTGAAAAAAAAACTCTAATTAATCCGCCGCGTCCGGCAGTCACCTCCGCACCCGTGGCGTCGGCTGCGCCTTTGCCGCCCGTTTCTGCTCCCACGCCTGCGCCTGTCCAAGCGCTGCCGGTTCGCGACATGCAGCCGCGCGAAGTGCCGCCTTGGGAGGATGACCCCGAGTACGACCCCGAAGGCAGTCAATCTCCAAGCTATGACCATGATTCAGATGCTGCAGTGGTCGCTGTTCCTGTGCGTGAGCAAGCCGAGTCGAGCGTCACACTCGAGCCGCAAGTGGCCACCACCGAGGTGCCACAGATCGTGGCCACGCCAGAGGGCGAGTTTTGGCACAAGCTGGTCATGGACATGTCTGCGGCCGAAACCATCAATGCCTTGGTGCGTGAGTTGGCGTTGCAGTCGCAGCTGGTGGCGCGTGACACCGACACGTGGATGCTGCGTGTGGAACGTGAATCGCTCAACAGCACCATGAGCCGTGAGCGTTTGCAAAAAGCGCTGGAAACCGCTGGTTACCCCGTGCGTTTGTCGGTGGAAGTCGGGCGCGTGCAAGACAGTCCCGCCAAGCGCAATGCCGCAGCCGCTGCCGAACGTCAAGCAGGGGCGGAGGCGATCATCCTGAATGACCCCTATGTGCAAAGTTTGATGCGAGACTACAGCGCCAAAATCGTGCCGGGCAGCATCAAGCCTCTCTAATTTTTAGTTTGTAAAAGGAAAACGCATGTTCAACAAAGGACAACTCTCGGGCCTCATGAAGCAAGCCCAAGCCATGCAAGAAAACTTGAAAAAGGCGCAAGAAGAACTCGCTCACGTTGAAGTGACGGGCGAGTCTGGCTCCGGCTTGGTCAAAGTGCTGATGACTTGCAAGCACGATGTCAAACGCATCACCATCGATCCCAGTCTGTTGGCTGATGACAAAGACATGTTGGAAGACTTGGTGGCTGCCGCGTTCAATGACGCCGTGCGCAAAGCCGCCGAAACCAGCGAAACCAAGATGAGCAAGCTGACCGCAGGTTTGCCACCTGGCCTGAAGCTACCGTTCTGATCGTTTTCCCATGAGCGACACCTCCGTGCTCGAAGGCCTGATTCAGGCCCTGCGTCGTTTGCCAGGCGTGGGCGTGAAGTCGGCATCGCGCATGGCTTACCACTTGTTGCAGCACGACCGCGAGGGCGCTCAACTGATTTCGCAAGCCTTGCATCAGGCGGTCAGCCAGGTGCAGCACTGTGAGCGCTGCCACACCTTCACCACCCAGACGGTGTGTGACACCTGCCTAGACGAAGGGCGTGACACCACCCGTTTGTGTGTGGTTGAAACGCCAGCCGATCAGTCCGCGGTGGAGCGCACCTCGGCCTACAAAGGGCTGTACTTTGTGTTGATGGGGCGTATCAGCCCCTTGGATGGCTTTGGGCCCAAAGACATTGGCTTGCAAAAGCTCATCGCACGCGCCAGCGATGGCGTGGTGAAAGAGGTGATCTTGGCCACCAACTTCACCGCCGAAGGTGAAGCCACGGCCCATGTGTTGGGCGAAGCGCTCAAGAAGCGCGGTGTTCAAGTGACGCGCTTGGCACGCGGGGTGCCCGTGGGAAGTGAACTCGAGTACGTGGACTTGGGCACCATCGCCCATGCCTTGGTGGATCGACGCGACGCTTAAGTCGCTGGATCTGCTTGATCCGCGTTACTTCTTGGCGACCTTGGTGTCGCCTTTTCCTTTTTTAGCCGACCCTTTGCCGTCTTTGGCGGCCAGTTTGCTGCCCTTGGCATTCTTGCCACCTTTGGCGGCGGCTTTGCGTTTGGCCACGGCTTCGGGAGATAAATCTAGCTTGCCGTTGTCCGCCACTTGGGCTGTGACGTCACCCAGCATGTTGGCCGTGCGGGGCACGAGCAGGGCGGAACCGGCTTTGATCAGCATGCGTGGTGGAATGTTGTTGATGGCGCGGAAGTCGGCCTCACTCATGTTCACGCGTTTGGCGGCATCAGCCACTTTCATGGTGCTGGGGGCGATCCATGCTGTCCAGCTGGCCATGCGGGCCAGGGTCGAGGCTTCGTAGTTGCGCTGAAAGACTTCGGCGTTGTCCCACGGCAGCAAGATGTTGGGCGAGCCCGCTGCCAGCAGTACAGGGCGGTGCGCAGAGGGATTCAGGGCTTTGAAC
>JBPCSU010000054.1:0-7515 GCA_051006815.1 Limnohabitans sp. | reverse complement strand
GTTTTGCGCTAAGGCCAATTGGTGATGCTGACTCGGGTTGGAACTCAAGAAAGCCAACATGAAAGGGAACGTGAAACCAGGCCCTTTGTCGGTCAGCTTGAGGTCGAACACCGAGGTGTAGAAATCAATCATGTGGTCGATGTCGAAACACGAGACACCGACGTGCGACAAATGGGGGGCAAAGGTTGAACTCATACGGCATCCTCAAGGTTGAATGACAATTTTTCCCATGCTGGCACCGGCATCGAGCCATTGGTGAGCAATTTGAATTTCAGACATTTTCAAAAGCTTGGCTGGCGGTGCTTTGACATGCCCATGCGCCATTTGGTCAATGGCCTCATGCATCAGACCACGCCGCACCGAGACATCTTCATCCAAGGTGTGCATTGAGAACGTGCGCAAGGCCAAGCTACGCGTCAGCAACGCACGCATTTCTTTGAACACATCCTCTGTTGGCAATCCCAAGATGACATTGATTGACACCACCATGCCCATTGGGGCGAGGCTACGCAAACACGCAATCAGCGAGTCACCGCCAAGTTGATCAATGGCCAGATCAACCCCGCGCCCGTGGGTCACAGCCATCACCTGTTCGGGCAAGGTCTTGGCATCACCGGCCACCACATGGTCGACTCCATTCGCCAGTGCATAGGCCACTTTTTCGGGCGTGGAGGTGGAGCCAATCACCTGCACACCTTTGAAGCGCGCAAATTGGGTAAGCGTGGATCCCACCCCACCCGACACACCAGGGATGTACAGCGACTGAACAGGACGCCCGCCATTGCAGGTCCACAAGGCGTTGACAAATTGCAAGTTGGGCAAGCTCACTGCATCGATCGGGTTGATCGAGTCGGGCAACACAAACACCGCGTCCACAGGCACGCAAATGTATTCGGCGCAGCACCCGCCTCGAACCGGTAGTTCGCGTGCGCTGACCAGCACACGCCGGCCTTTGAGTTCGGCCGGAACTCCAGCGCCAAGCTCGTCCACCAGCCCCACCAGTTCGCTGCCCGGAATGGTGGGCAAAGGCGGCATCCATTTGTAGACACCTTTACGCACCAACACATCAGG
The DNA here is from genome assembly GCA_051006815.1 of Limnohabitans sp. Lineage (GTDB taxonomy): Bacteria > Pseudomonadota > Gammaproteobacteria > Burkholderiales > Burkholderiaceae_C > Limnohabitans. The sequence goes on along the minus strand of JBPCSU010000054.1, from coordinate 6,444 downwards.
CCGACCAATGCCAATGGCTTCGGCCTTGACGCGAATCTCACCCGCACCGGGATGCGGCGTGGGCAGATCGACCTCTTGCAGAACCTCGGGGCCGCCCGTTTGGCTGATTTGAATGGCGCGCATGCTCAACGCTGCCCGTCGTGGACGGCGACGTTTTCTTTGGTCAAGCCACCCAAGCGGGAATGCACACGACCGCCTGTGCCCATCAACAACGCAAACAAAATTTCGTTAGGGCGCGGTGCATCTTGAATGCCAATCTCCATGGTGTTGTAGTGGCTGCGCACATAGGAGGCATGGATGTAGTGCAGCGGCACCATCAAGCGAAAGCCCATCGCGCCAATGGCTTTGCCCGCTGGCACCATGGCCTTGGGCTCACCGAGGACGGAGCGCATGGCCCAACCACCGGCTTCGTGCCACACCGCGCCGTGCTCAAGCTCCCCATTCACGCCCACGATGGCGGCCTTGCTATACACCTCCACATTCTCGCGGCCCAAGGTGTCCACCAGTTCTTGCGACAAAGTGGTGCCCAAGGTGCGCAACTCGGTCATGAAGGGAATCAAGTCGGGTTCATAACGGCCCGCATAGGGGTTCTCGATCACGGCACAGGCCGCAGCCAACTTCAGTGGCTTGTCGACCACCGGTCCACCCTCGTGGTAGGTGGTTTCAATCGTCAGGCTACGTTTGCGAATTTTGATCAAACTCATCTCAATTTACTTTCATTGTTTGGGAATCTTGGCATCGGCGACCACTTGGGTCCACTTCTGCAATTCAGAGGCCACCATGGCCTTCATTTCTTCGGGCGTGCTGCCTTTGGCCTCGCCCCCCATTTCTTCCAAGCGTGCTTTCACCGTGCTCACTTGCAAGGCCTTGAGCACTTCTTGGTTCAAGCGGTCGATGATCGGTTTAGGCGTACCCGCAGGCGCCATCAAGCCCGCCCACGAACGCACGTCGTAGCCCGTCACACCTTGCTCGGCCACAGTGGGCAGATCGGGTAAACCGACCCAGCGTTGCAAGCCCGTGGTCGCCAACGCACGCAACTTGCCGGCCTTGATGTTGGCCAACACCGCGGTAGGCGGCGCGATGATGAAGTTCACATCGTTGGACAACATGGCCGTGATTGAGGCGGCATCGCCGCGATACGGCACGTGCAACAAATCGACCTTGCCCATCTTGGCCAACAGTTCACCCGCCAAGTGGTGGGTGGAGCCAATACCGGCCGTGCCATAGCTCAAGCCTTCCGGGGTCTTTTTGGCGGCAGCCAACAAATCGGCGAATGAACGCAGTTTGGAATCGGCCGAGGTGACGATCAAGAATGGGAAATAGGTGATGGTGGAGACCATCTCGAAATCGGCCACCGTCTTGTACGGCAAGCTGTTGTAGAGTGCCCCGGCCACCGCATGGCCGCCGGTGGCCAACAGCAAGCTGTAGCCATCGGGTTTGGCGCGGGCAATGCTGGCGGAGGCGATGGTGCCGCCCGCCCCCGTTTGTGCTTCAACCACAAAGGATTGGTTCAGCCCCTTCGCCATCTCGCCACTCACGGCACGCGCGATGTTGTCCGCATTGCCGCCAGGTGCAAAGCCTTGCAAAATTTTGATGGGGCGATCGGGGTAAGTCTGCCCCCAAGTCAAAGGGTGACTACCGGCTAAGGCGACACCCGCTAACAAGATATTTCTTCTTTTCATCGTCTGTCTCCTCAATCGGTGGTTCAACTCTGATCGACGATGGGGTTGGTCAACACACCCACGCCTTCAATTTCAACTTCACACACATCGCCAGCTTTCATGTAGCGCGGTGGCTTGCGGCTCCACCCCACACCTGCGGGGGTGCCGGTGGCAATCACGTCACCAGGTGACAACGTGAAGATGGTGGAGGCATAGCTGATGAGTTTGGGAATATTGAAAATCATGTGCCCGGTGTGGCTGGACTGCACCACTTCACCGTTTAGACGCACCTCGAGTTTCAGGTGACGCGTGGGGTCAATCTCATCGGCGGTCACCATCCAAGGACCGAAGCCACCGGTGGATTCAAAGTTTTTGCCAGAGGCAATTTGTTTGGCATGGAACTGCCATTCGCGTACGCTGCCATCGTTGTAGCAGGCGTAGCCAGCCACATGCTCAAAGGCATGAGCTTCTGAAATATCACGACCGCCTTTGCCAATGATCACGGCCAATTCACCTTCCCAATCCAGCGACTCGGACACGCGGGGACGCACAATGGGTTGCTTGTGTGCACACTGCGAGCGCCACACACGCAAAAAGATGGGCGGTTCTTCTGAGAGCTCACGGTGCATGCCTGCAGCCAACACCTCTTGGTGATGGTCCATGTAGTTGCGCACGGCACAAATGATTTTTTCTGGCCGTGGAATCACGGGCAGGTACGTGATGTCATTGAGCTTTGCCACCACGGGTTTTCCCGCCGCATCCTTGGCGGCATTCAGGTAAGCACCCGAACCGATGTAGTCGGCCAAGGTGGCGTACTGCGGGAAGGCCGCACCCAAATCGACCACCCCGTCGCCCACCACAGCGCCCCAAGTTTCGTGACCGTGATGCAGAAAAGACAAAAGCTTCATGGGATCTCCCTCGTAAATGACATGGTTTTAAAAATCTAGCGCGGCCAACACGTTCTTCTGTGTGCTGGCAATGTGGTCCGCCAACAAAGCGCAGGCGGTTGCGGCATCTCGACCCAGCACCGCATCGACAATGCGTTTGTGTTCGACGTGTTTGCGGCGGCTGGTTTTGCGGTGTTTCGACGAAAACTGGCGATAGCGCTCGGCCTGATCAAACAAGCTCGCACACCACGACAACAAACGCTCTGACTCGCATGCCGCAATCAGCGACATGTGAAATTCTTTGTGGGCACGCACCCACGCGTCATCCAAATGCACAGGACCATCGCTCAAGTTTTTCTCTAACTTGTCCAAGCGGTAATGGGCGGAAACAATTTGTGCCTCCCAAGCGTCGTCGCCCAATTGAATGGCGCGTTCCAAGGCCAGCACATCCAAATGCAAGCGCATCTGGGTGATGTCGGCCAAATCTTGGCGATTGATTTCGGAGACGCGAAACCCACGTCGCTCGTCCGAGCGAATCAAGCCTTCTTGGCTCAACCGGCTCATGGCCTCACGCAGTGGGCTGCTTGAGAAACCGTAGGTATCTTGCAGCTCATCGAGCTTGAGTTTTTGCCCCGGTTCGAAGCGCCCCATCATCACGTCGCGACGCAAACGAGAAAACGCTTGCTCGGTCAGCGGTTGATTCAGGTCTGTCGCAGAAGATTTCTCTGTTTGCATGATTTCGATTATTTGCATAAAAACGAATTTGTGCGTAGGTGTTTTCACCGAGCACTGCGCACACGACCAGTAAACTCTGGGCTCCATGCAAAAAACCAGCCCCCCTTCTATTCCCCGCCTCACCAGCCTGTCGCACGGCGGCGGTTGCGGCTGCAAGATCGCCCCTGGCGTGTTGAGCGAGATTCTGAAAAGCACCAGCGCCATGCCGATCCCACCGCAGTTGCTGGTCGGAATTGAAACAGCGGACGATGCCGCGGTCTACCAACTCAACGACGAACAGGCGTTGATCGCGACCACCGATTTCTTCATGCCCATCGTCGATGACCCGTTTGACTTTGGGCGCATCGCCGCCACCAACGCCATCAGCGATGTGTACGCCATGGGTGGCACGCCCATCATGGCCTTGGCCTTGGTGGGCATGCCCGTCAGCGTGCTGCCGCCCGAGACGATTGGCAAAATTTTGGATGGCGGCCAAAGCGTGTGCCGCGAAGCCGGCATTCCCATCGCGGGCGGCCACACCATTGACTCGGTTGAGCCCATTTACGGTTTGGTGGTGATGGGCTTGGTGCACCCCAAACGCATCAAGCGCAACGCCGATGCACGTGTGGGTGACCGCTTGGTGTTGGGTAAACCACTGGGTGTGGGCGTGTTGTCTGCCGCTCTGAAAAAGAACCTGCTCAGCCCCGAGGGCTATGCCAACATGATCGCCAACACCACCCAACTCAACACCCCAGGCGCCGCGCTATCCGCCTTGCCCGGCGTCCATGCGATGACCGATGTGACCGGGTTTGGCTTGGCCGGCCATGCACTCGAAATGGCACGGGGTTCTCACACCACCGTGCAACTGACCATGGCGCAAGTACCGTTGCTGCCAGGCGTGCGCGACTTGGCCACGCAAGGTTGTTTGACCGGCGCGTCTGGTCGCAACTGGGCTGCCTATGGCCATGAAGTTCAACTGAGCGACACCTGCCACCCCACCGACCAAGCGCTGTTGACCGACCCGCAAACCAGCGGTGGTTTGTTGGTGGCGTGCGCGCCCGAATCGGTGAACGAGGTGTTGGCCGTGTTCCACCAACATGGTTTCGCTGCCGCCACCGAAGTGGGCGAGATCGTCGCTGCGCTGCCCCACGCCGTTCGCCTCAGCGTGCGCTGAGCCACCCGTTATTTTTGTATTGACCTTTTGAAAGAAACCATTCCCATGTCGACGATTCCCGCCTGCCCCCAATGCGCGCAAGAAAACACCTACCAAGACGGTGACAACTACGTGTGCGCCGACTGCGCCTACGAGTGGCCCATGGTGGCTGCAACCAGCGCTGACGACGAAGACGACGCGGTGGTCAAAGACGCCAATGGCAACGTGTTGCAAGACGGCGATGCGGTGGTGCTGATCAAAGACCTCAAAGTCAAAGGCTCCTCAACCACCTTGAAGATGGGCACCAAGGTGAAAAGCATTCGCTTGGTCGGCGGCGACCACGAGGTGGATTGCAAGATGGACGCCGGCAACTTCATGCTCAAAGCCTGCTTCTTGCGCAAGGCCTGATGCGCTGAATTGCTTTTGGGGTTACAACACCCGACCTCGGTTCGATTTGATCGCCGAGGTCTTTTTTTTGCTCTCCAGTCGGCGCAACTTGGAGGCATAGGTGGGTCGTGTGGCTTTGCGTTTTCTGGGGGCCTGGGCCACGCTGTCCACTAACTCCATCAAACGTGCCAAGGCTTCGAGGCGGTTCATGTCTTGGCTGCGATGCGTTTGCGCTTTGATCACCACCACTCCCTCGCGGGTGATGCGGTGGTCTGACAACGCCAACAAACGTTCTTTCACATCGGCAGGCAAGGAAGACGCCTGCACATCAAACCGCAAATGAATGGCGCTGGAGACCTTGTTGACGTTTTGCCCACCCGCCCCTTGCGCGCGAATGGCCGTGATTTCAACTTCAGACTCTTGAATCGCCATCAGGCACTCACACGTGCCAGCCGGGCAATTCGCTCATGGCCCACAGAATAAAACTGATGCTGAAAAACGAGGCCACGGTGGTCACCAACAAGGCGGCGGCACAGAAACCTTCTTGGCCATGGCGCTGGGCCAACAAGGGATAGATGCCCAGCATGGGCATGCCGGCCAACAGCACAGCCGAAATTTTCAAGCTCGGCTCAATGGGCCCGACCACCATCAGCATCAAGCCCACGGCCAAGGGGTGCAGCACCAGCTTGCCCAGCGCAATCCAGCGCACCTCGCGAATCGAGCCCCACACACGCATGCCCACCAACGAACCGCCATTGACAAACAAAGCGATGGCAGCGGTGGATGCCGCAAACAAGTTGACCGTTTTAGACAACACCTCGGGCAGATGCCAGCCAAGCATTGAGAAGAGGAAGCCCAACACAATGGCTTGCATCATGGGCAGCTTGACCATGCGTTTCACACTCGTCCAGATCATGTGGCGCCATGAGGCATGCGCGGCTTCACCGCTGTCGGCAATCGACAGCGCCAGAGGAATCGTGATCAGGTTTTCAATCAACACCGTCAGCGCCAAACCCACGCCCGCTGCGGGGCCCAAAAACTGCAGCAAGATGGGATAGCCCACATACCCGCTGTTCGAACAACTCACTCCCATGGCCACCATGCCGGCTTCGGTGAGTGGTTTTTTGCGCCACACACGCCACACCCCAAACCCAACGCCCAAGGCCGTGAGTGAGCCCACGCCATAGGCCAGCAAGTAATTGGGGTTCAACACCTCGGCAAAGTTGCGCTGCGACAAGGCGTTGAACAACATGGCCGGCAACGCAAAGTTCAACACAAAGCGCCCCAACACTTGCCCGTCCACTTTGCTGAACATGCCACTGCGCGTGGCCATGAAACCCAGCCCAATCGACAAATAAATCGGGGCTGTGATGGTGAGGATATTGAGCATCAGGGAGGTGCGCTTCTGGTGAGGGGTTTATTGTTTTTGAATACCGGCGCGTTGGATCACATCGCCCCAACGTTTGATTTCGGTTTGCAACCAATCATGGGCTTGCGCCACCGTGCTGGGGTGAGGCTCCACATTCAAGTCCAACAATTTTTGGCGCACCGCAGGGTTTTGCAAAGCGGCATTGACTTCTTTGTTCAAGCGCTCCACCACGGCCGCAGGCGTTTTGGCAGGCACGCCCAAGCCGTTCCATGA